>NZ_JABUZE010000158.1:0-76942 GCF_014897805.1 Halomonas sp. 3F2F | reverse complement strand
TGGCCCGTGAGGCTTGACCCTATAACACCCAAGGGGTCTGGTCGTAGTGATAATGAAAACCGGATACGCGCTTCCTGTCAGTGACAGGAGACGAGAGACGCCACAAAACATCAGTAACATGTTCAGCATGATATAAGACGAGAGACGCCACAAAACATCAGTGACATGTTCAGCATGATATGCATTACAAGTTACGCCTGACGACCATAGCACGCGTGAACCACCTGATCCCATGCCGAACTCAGAAGTGAAACCGCTTAGCGCCGATGGTAGTGTGGGGTCTCCCCATGCGAGAGTAGGTCATCGTCAGGCACTTATTTAACAAAGAACCCAGCCAATCGGCTGGGTTTTTTGTTTGCGCGGAAGAAAAAAACACTTCCTAGCCCCTATAACAAAGCGGCTACCTCCCGAAGCATGCACCGCACGTCACACTCGAATCACCGCACCGTCATTCCCGAGCCACTACGCCGTCATTCCCGAGTGGGGTTATCGGAAATCGACCTTGACCTTGGCCTGCAGCAGCCCGAAACCCCAGCCCAACATGGATTCCCGCTAAGGGCCTGCGGGAATGACGAGGGTGGCGCGGAGGTATAAAGCGGCCACCTCCCGAAGCGTGCACCGCACGTCATGCTCAAGTCGCCACACGTCATTCCTGAGCCATTGCACCGTCATTCCCGAGCGGGGTTATCGGGAATCCACCTTGACCTTGACCTGTAGCAGCCCGAAACCCCAGGTCAACATGGATTCCCGCTAAGGGCCTGCGGGAATGACGAGGGTGGCGCGGAGAAGTGCATAGAACTTCCTTAAAGCAACCGTTTTAATAAATTAAATAACAGGGAGTTACTGGTCCTTGGTGGCGGAAATGCTGCCTAGCAACTAGTATGAGCGGGTACCTATCATTCAAGCAGCATCTCAGGAGGAGAAGCGATATGAGTACCCCGTTGATGAAGAAGCTTGCGGTTGCGCTACTGATGGCCATGATGATGGGCGGCCTAGCTGCCTGTGATAATCAGGGCCCTGCTGAAGAAGCAGGTGAAAATATTGATGAGAGCATGGAAGATGCGGGCGAAAGCCTAGAAGAGATGGGCGAGAATATCGAAGAGTCTGCTAAGGAGTAAGCGAGCGCCTCTTCACCGTGTATTGATACGTATCGATATAAAAACAGCCGCTAAGAAGCGGCTGTTTTGCGTTCTAAGGCAGTCATGCTAACTGATCAGGGGCTATGAACCCGGATTTTGCTCAATACCCTGTAGGTACCAGGGCGCTTGATCGCGCAAACTGCGAGTCAGGTGCCATGTTTCGTTGAACTCGGTTTGCTCGCCGTTCTCTTCCAAAATGCCGTGGAAAATAACGCTGGCTTCGGCATAGCCATCGTACTCATTGATATCGCCTAGTTCAGCAAACAGACGTACCACCTCGGTACGATTATTGGCAGGCTGCTCGGCACGCTCTTTACGTAGCAAGTTGTAAAATTCTGGCGTTACATACTCTTGAATCTGGGGCAGATCATTATTGTCCCAGGCACGTTGCAGCGTCATAAAGTGCTCTTTGGCACCGCCCAAAAAGCGCTCTTTATCGAACCAAGCAGGCGTGCTCTGTAAGCTGCTCGCCAAACTGCCAGGTGCTGCGGTGAAGCTGCTCGGTGTGTGCTGAGTCTCCTGGTGTTCACGCTGATAGCCTGCCACCGTGGCTGATGCTGGGCGTCGCTGTCGCATAAAGGCACGGAAAGCGAAGATTGCTAAGGCAACAATTCCAGCCATTAGCAATATGTCCATAAGGCGTAGCTCATCAAAGGCGCCGCCGAAGAAGAGGGCTGCTAGTAAACCTCCGGCCAGCAGGCCTCCCACCATGCCGCCCATACCACCACGACGAGCGGCAGTAGCTTGGCCTTGTTGCTGAGTGCTCTGAGCTTGTTGTTGTGCCGGAGTGCTGGCGGGCTTATCCGCCGAGCGAGAAACACTACCCATACTGCTACCACCGCCTAAGCGTCGTGCTTCGGCATAATCAACGGCGGCACTTATGCCTATAACGCTGACCAGGAACATGGCAAAAAACTGTCGTAACATTCTGATTCTCCATGAGAGATGCAGTAATTAAGGTTATCCACCTCGGGAGAGGCGTGTAGGAAATAAGCAGTGACAAGTTTACCGTGTAAGTGGGGAAACGGGTTAAGGTGTTGTTGTGTATAACGACAAAAAGAGGGTGAAAACGTGCGCTTACATCAAGCTCAAAGTTTGTTACTAATTGTCGACTTTCAAGCGGGACTTTTGCCCGTGATTGATGGAGGCCAATCAGCGATTGAAGAGGCTGCCTGGTTGGCTGGTGTTGCTAATGCAGTAAAAGTACCTGTTTGGCTAACGGAACAGTATCCAGAGAGGCTCGGTGGTACTGCCCCTGAGTTATTAAATGCACTAGGCGATCATCGCATTTGGCAAAAGCATCATTTCAGCGCAATGGAAGAGGCTGAGTTTGCTGAAACGCTTGCAGAACAGGGGTGCAAACAAGTGATTATTTGCGGCACTGAAGCTCATATCTGCGTTTTGCAAAGCGCGCTTGGCTTGTTAGAGGCGGGGTATCAAGTGTTTTGGCTGAGCGAAGCGACGGCGAGCCGTCGCAGTGATGAGGCCCGCCTTGCTCGGGAGCGCGCTTGTGCTAACGGAGCGGTGGCGGTGACAGCAGACATGGTTGCCTATGAATGGCTATATCGCTGTGATACGCCACTGTTCAAAGATGTCCACCAACGCTTTCTAAAGCCGCGCTCGCCGCGCGCTGTGACTTTTTTCTAATGAGCGCGTTCATTGACGAGCATTTTCGTTACGGGTGAACACTAAGGTGTCACCTTGAGAGGCCGCAGGATCAAACCGATACCCAGCCACGTCAAAAGCAGTGAGTTGCTCGGGATCGTTGATTTGTTGCTGGATAATCCATGCACTCATCAAGCCGCGGGCTTTTTTTGCATAAAAACTAATGATTTTGAACGAGCCGTTTTTCTCGTCTTTGAAAACGGGGGTGATGACTCGAGCGGCTAGCTTCTTCGTATCGATCGCCTTGAAGTATTCGTTAGATGCAAGGTTGACCAGTACGTTTGAGCCACTTTCTTCAATGGCGCTATTAAGAGCTTGCGTTAACGTTGGTTTCCAATAGGCGTAAAGGTCCTTGCCAGCGTCATTGGGCAGTTTGGTGCCCATCTCCAGCCGGTAGGCCTGGATCAGATCCAGCGGACGTAGCAAGCCGTATAGCCCCGATAGAATACGCAGATGGTGCTGGGCAAAAAGATTGTCGTCATCGCTAAAGGTGTTGGCTTCCAACCCTGTGTAGACATCTCCTTGGAAAGCCTGAACCGCTGGCTTGGCATTATCCAAGGTGAACGGTGGTTGCCAGTCAGCGAAGCGGGCAGCGTTAAGGCCCGCCAATTTATCGCTGATGCCCATTAGATCGCTGAGTTGTTGTGGTGAATAATCGCGCAGAATCTCAATTAATGGTTGGCTATGGTCGAGAAAGTTGGGCTGAGTGACTTTATCGGTTGTTGAGGGTGTTTCAAAGTCTAGCGTTTTGGCGGGGGAAATAACGCTCAGCATGGCGTGCTCCTTATGCCGTGACAGAAAAGAGGAAGAAGTAACTGATGCGATTATACCAAGCCTCGGCGATGGCCGAGGCTATCGGTTTGATAGTGAAAACGTGATTAGGGGCAGGGGTTAGGCATCCTACGATGGATGTCGTCGATTGCGGTGAGCACTTCTTCATCCAGCTTAAGGCTCTCGCTGTCGAGGTTGCTTTCAAGCTGATCCATCGTGGTGGCGCCAATAATATTGCTGGTCAGGAAGCGACGAGAGTTCACAAATGCCAGCGCCATTTGGGCAGGATCCAAGTCATGCTCCCTGGCCAGTTGAACGTACGCCTGTGTTGCCGCTTCTGCTTCTGGCGAGGTATAGCGTTTAAACCGCTCATAGAGCGTCAAGCGCCCTTTCGGCGGCTGTGCACCATCAAGGTACTTACCCGACAGCACACCAAAGCCCAGCGGCGAGTAAGCGAGTAAGCCCACGTCTTCACGGTGAGCTATCTCAGCGAGACCGACTTCAAACGAACGGTTAAGCAAGTTATAGGGATTTTGAATAGACGCTACCCGTGGCAGCCCCAACTGCTCAGATAACTGCAGCATGCGCATAACTCCCCACGGCGTTTCATTAGAAAGGCCTATGGCGCGTACTTTTCCGGCATCAACAAGTTCTTTTAGTGCTGACAGTGTTTCTTCTAGCGGTGTTGCGTCTTCTTGCTCTTCATGGGCATAACCCAGTTGGCCAAAAAAGTTGGTTTTGCGATCTGGCCAGTGCAATTGATAGAGATCGATATAGTCAGTGTTGAGCCGTGCAAGGCTGGTTTCAACAGCCTGATGTAGATGGTCACGAGTCATTCTTGGACCACCACGAATATGGTCTAAGCCAGGGCCTGCGGCTTTGGTGGCAATAATGACATCGTCTCTGGCACTACGGGCTTTCAGCCAACTGCCAATATAAGACTCTGTAAGCCCTTGCGTTTCAGCCTTTGGTGGAACCGGATACATTTCAGCGGTGTCAATAAAGTTGATGCCAAAAGCGACTGCGCGATCAAGCTGCTCGTGGGCTTCTGCTTCACTATTTTGTTCGCCGAAGGTCATGGTGCCTAAACAAAGTCGGCTGACCTCCATCCCGGTTCTACCCAGTGGGCGCGTTTGCATTATCGTCTCCTCAATGAAGCGAAATTGCCTCAGGATATTCGGTGATAAACGCCGCTAATAACGGCGCGTGACAGGCATGTTAGCGAGGCGCTACAAAAGCAGCAAATCAATAGGGTTGAGTAAGCGCAAAGGCAGGCGTATGCTTGCCAGCCCATCGACCAGCCTAGCGCTGGTTAATCGTATGGTTAGCGGTCAAATCGCAGGAACGATGGCTAGCCGAAGATCTCAACAGATAGGCAGGGTGGTTTGCCATGCCGCAGGCATCAACTTTGTTTACCCGGTTAGAGTTTCGCCTAGCCGAACAGCTGTTTCATACTCGCTGGTTATTGCCGCGTTCGCCGCGTACCCAACGTTTGACGATGCGCTTGTTTAAACGCTGTGCAGAAGCGGGGCATCCGGACGCGCAGTCGATCTACGGTCACATGCTGTTTCATCGCAGCCTGTCACCGCAGGATAAGGCGCGTGGCGCGCGTTATGTGTTAGAGGCGGCTCAGGCTGGTGATATAAGATCACAGTATCAAGCAGCGCAAATTCATGAGCATGGCTGTGTTCAGTACCCGCGGCGCGAGGATTACGCGGTGACGTGGTATGCCCGAGCTGCCCAATCAGGCCATTATTTGGCCGCAGAGCGACTAGCGCGCGCCTATCGGTTAGGTGAGCTAGGCTTGGCAGTAGACGGCGAGCAAGCAGCCTATTGGCAACGCTTGGCTGATCGTCAGTCAACGACGGAAATGGCGGCAGCCTAGAAGATAAGTCAGTGGTTTGGCCGCTGAGATCAGTGAATGAGGAAATCAGTGTCCGAGACGCTACCGACAGTGCTAGATATTGAAGCGTCCGGATTTGGGCGCGGCAGCTATCCTATTGAAGTTGGCATTGCTCGTGCCGACGGTAGCTGCTGCGCGTTTCTCATTCAGCCGTTGGAGGAGTGGACGCATTGGGACTCCAAAGCTGAACTTTTACACGGAATTTCCCGAGCTCGCTTACAGCGAGAAGGCCACCCTGTGCGCCAAGTGGCACAGTGGTTAAACGACGAACTGCGTGACATAGGCAAAGCCTATAGTGATAGTTGGGGATACGATAACACCTGGCTATCGCTGCTGTTTCACCATGCGGGAATGCTGCCGCGCTTTCGTTTAGAAGCATTACGGATTTTGCTCAGCGAAGAGCAGCAAGCATTGTGGAGTAACACAAAGGAAGCTGTCATCGCTGAACGTGGTATACACCGTCATCGCGCGGGCGAAGATGCTCGTCTGTTACAGCTCACTTATCAGCGTACCTTTATGCTAACTGAAGGCACTAAGCGCTGATGCTGGGAGCGTTCTTAGACGGGTCTTAAGTACTGGTTTTAAACGCTGCCCTTAAGTACTTGCCTTTACTATATCTCTTTAATACAGCCGGTTTACGCTGAATCAAGCTGTGTTTCTAATGCAGCCAGTAGTTGGTTGGGCGTGGGCGCATCCATCAACATATCGCGTGTTGTTTGGGCCAAAAAGCCGTGGCTGACGGTGCTATCCAAAAAGGTAAGCAGTGGAGCATAAAAGCCATCGGTGTCGAGTAGACCCATGGGTTTTTCGTGAAGCCCTAAATAGCCCCAGGTCCAGATTTCAAACAGCTCTTCAAAGGTGCCTATGCCGCCAGGCAGGGCAATAAAAGCGTCAGCATTGGCGGCCATAGTCGCTTTGCGTTCGTGCATATTTGGCACGCGTATAAGCTCAGTCAAGCCAAAGTGTGCCTGCTCGCGCTCAACAAGGTGATCTGGCATCACGCCAATCACTTTGCCGCCTGCATCCAGCGTCGCATTGGCGAGTGCCCCCATTAAACCAATACGTGCACCGCCATAAACAAGCGTGTGCCCGCGGTCGGCAATGGCGGTGCCAAGCGTGTTGGCGGCTTGGCGAAAAGCAGGGGTGTTCCCTTCACGCGAGCCGAGGTATACACAAATTCGTGCCATGGTAAGCGTCCTTATGACAGATCAGCTGCTTATAAATGAGCGGTGAGTTATCAAGCCATGAATGTGCCGTTAGCTTAGGCAGCTCTGAACGTTATAGTGTTCATCCATCCATTGCCCGATCACGTTATTACCACATAAATGGTGGGCATACTGAGTGTGCAGGCAGCGTACCTGTTGCCAGTTGCTAATGCCGCCCACGCCACGTTCGGTGAGAACATCGCTATAGCCAAGCTTAGCGACTTCATCGCGTTGGGCATCACTCATATACGCCCAGCGTGCTTTAACGTAATCGTGATGGCTTTGTTGGTAAGCATCTAGAAATTCAGGTTCTTCCTGAAGGCGTTGTTCCAGCGACTTAATGACACCCACGGCTTCAATCCGTGAGATCTCAATTTTGAGCAGATCGGAGCATAGCCAGTAAAGGGTGGGAAACGGTTTGCCATCGACAATCGGCGCCATACGCAGCACAAGCGGAGTGCCGTGGGCATCGGTAGCCGCAACGGCTTCAATACCGCGGGGAGGACGCCCGAGCTGTTGAGTGATAATAGCTAGCTGGCGCTCATTGGGAACTTGGTCGGTACGAATTACCATTACGTGGGTATCTCACTGTCGGTCATCTTGAATAAACTTATTTGAGCGGCCAACAGCACGGAAGAAGCAGCGGTTCAACTGCTCGGGAGACGCCACATAGCACCATGTCCGCTCGCAGTACTCTGCGGCCCGCGCCATTAACACATCGTAAAGCCGATTGAACGGGGCATCATAATCGTAAGGATCTGCGCCGAACAAGCGGATATGCGGGTAGTCTGCAAAGCGCTCCATAAAATAGCGCTCAAGGTCGGCTTCAACGGCGCGGTGCTGCGCCGTATTATCCGGATCGATCCAAAGATTATAACGGATTGCCATGGGGATCTCCCAGCGCCCCGCCGAACGGAGGGGAGTGAATTAAGCCGGCGTTGGCGCGCTGTGTAAGTGTGCGGATAGCGCATCACGCAAATCACCTTCAATAGGTACCGCACGCTTTTCTTGATGGTCGTATTGCACCAGTATGGTATGCCCCACATTAGTCAGCGTGCCATGTTGGCGCGCCTCCTGAGTCACTGTAAACGAGCTGGTACCTAAACGTGTCAAATAGGTACGTAATTCGATGTCGTGGCCGTAGAACAGTTCAGCACGGTAATCGACTTCCATCCGCGCCATAATCAAACGCCACTGTTTAGGGTTGAGGTCTGGCGTAAATAGTTTGAATAAGTCGTTACGTGCCAACTCAAACCAAGCTGGCAGACGGGTATTGTTAATATGGCCTAGCGCATCGGTGTCGTAAAAAGCTGGCTCAATCATACGGGTGAACATCAGGTCATCCTTATTGGTTATTAGCAATTCAGGTTAACCAGAATTACCCCTAGCGAGCGCTTGGTCAAGTGGCGCGACGTTGATACCAGGCGGAGAACTGCATCCAGCCAAGTAGCCACAGTGTGGCAGTTGCGAACCCCGCTAATGTTCCCCAGAAAAGACCTAACGTGCTGTAAGTCAAAGAAACGCATAGCGTATAACTCAGCAACGAGCCAAGCCCCATAGGGTAGTGTTTGATCACGGTTGCCGCTGGCGCGAACCCATAGTTTAGATGCAGAATGAGCAGAAAAGGCAGCATGGTGACTGGAAACGCCGCTAGTGTGCCCGCCCAAGCGGGTGGCAGCCAATGCGCGAGCCAGGTAATCACAAAAACGATGGCGGTGGCCAAGCATGCTCGCGCGGCAAGTGCGGGAAGCGAAAAGGCGCGACTGGCGGGACTTTTTACATCAGGAATACTGCGGAATAACAGGCTGAACACAGCGATAGCACAGAGTGTCAGCAGCGTGCCGCTAAGCCGCGTAAAATTGAATTGGGCAAGTACGGTGCTAACCGCGAACCACGCAATAAAACCGCCTGCTAAGCCGCCAGCGATGCCTTTGAATCCTGGTTGGCGACCTGCCACTAAATAGCCTGCGACTAACGCCATTGTTGCAGTGAAGCCTGCCAGTGTATGTACCGCGCTTTGAGTTGCAAACAGCGGGGAAATTTCTAAACCAATAAAAAACAGCGCTAACGCGGTTCCTAATGGGTAACCCGCCAGTAGCCCTGCTATACGAGGACTGGCACGCACCGCGATGGCACCAAGCCCGAGCACCATGCTAATCGAGAGGCCTAGTTTTGCCAGTTGCCAAGTGAGAGGAACCTCTATCATGCGGTGTTTTCCTTGCTGTTATCAAATCACAAAGTCGCGGGTGCGCAAGCGCGGTTAGTGACACACATCGTCAGTGGAAATTTTCGCTAGCTACACCAGACGTAGGCCTTGTTGGTCGCGCCAAGCAGCCTCTAAGGCATTTTCGAGCGGCACTTTTAAGTGGGACGGCAATGCATCATGGGCGGCGTGCAGCGAATCAAATGATCGGTTGCGCAGCCAGCAGTAAGCCCAGGCGCAGGCCTCCGCATCACTTTGTGGGGTGGGGCGGGCAGGCATTTGGTTGAGCAAAAATACTGCGGTGCGAGGTGCCCAGAGTGGTATCTCGCCATGCTCTTCGCGGCTCCACTGCTCAAGTGTGGCACCGCTTGGCGTCTCATCGGGGGTGCCTAGTTTGGCGACCCGTGCCGTTTCAGCCAAAATGAGTGCCAGTTGGTCAGTATCGGCTTGGCCAAGTGAACGCCATTGCCGCAACAACGCCGATAGTCCCGCGCGCATCTTGGTATAAAAGTCATCTTGCGGCATGCTCAATAGTTACTCCCAAGAACATAAGTGAGATTAATTATGGCGTTTGATTTTTCCACGCCCGTCGAGCGACGCTCTCCAAAAGGGGATTATGCCTCGCAAAAATGGCATCGCTATGCTGCAAACGTACTGCCGTTGTGGGTGGCAGATATGGATTTTTGCTCACCGCCCGCCGTGATTGAGGCGCTACGTGCTCGGGTGGCGCACGGTGTCTATGGCTATGGTGAAGTGCCCGATACGTTAAGCGAAACCCTCTGCCAGTGGAGCGCCCACCATTACGATTGGCCTATTCAGCCCGATTGGCAACAGTGGTTGCCTGGGGTTGTGCCCGCGTTGCACTTTGCGGCGATGGCGCTCACCAAGCCAGGTGAAGGGGTTCTGACGATTGCCCCGATTTATCCACCTTTTCTGGCCGTTGCAGAGCGCACAGGACGGCTGGCCCAGCAAGCGATGTTAGCTGAGCCGGCGTCCCCTGGCGAGCCTTGGCAATTGGATATTGACGCGTTAGAAGCCGCGATAACGCCGCAAACCCGTCTGCTGCTGTGGTGCCACCCGCATAATCCAACAGGGCGTGTATGGAGTGACCAAGAGCTTACCAAGTTGGCCGCGGTCGTTGAGCGGCATGATTTATGGGTTGTCTCTGATGAGTTGCACTGCGATCTGCTGCTAAACGAGGGAGCCCAACATCGCCCCCTGGCTGCCATGTTCCCGGAACTGGCTAAACGAACGATCACGCTGTGGGCGCCGTCAAAAACGTTCAACCTTGCGGGGCTGACCAGTGCCTGTGCCGTTATTCCTGATGCTACGCTGCGTAAGCGCTTTGCTGAGGCCACAAAAGGCTTTTTGCCGGATGGCAATGTACTGGGGCTGGTTGCTGCTGAAGCGGCTTATCGCGAAGGTGAGCCCTGGCGTCAAGCGCTGTTAGCGGTACTGCGTGATCACCGCGCTACGCTGCAGGCACGGGTAGCGTTATGGCCGGGAGTGACCATGAGCGAGCCGGAATCTACTTACCTTGCGTGGCTGGATATGCGCGAGGCGGGACTAGGCGATTCGCCCGCCAAAGCATTACTGGAACGGGCGGGCGTGGCACTTTCTGATGGGGCTGCGTTTGGCTGCCCTGGGTTCGTGCGGCTTAATTTTGGTACTACCGCTTCGCAACTGGAAGCGGCATTAGCAAGAATGGATAAGCTGCTGAAAGCCTGATCAGTACTGGCCTGTAACTAATTAATACAGCAGGGCAAATAGCTTGCGCCGATAGGTCACGGTTAGCGGATGGTCGGCACCCAGAGCGTCGAATACTTGCAATAAGGTTTTACGGGCCGCGTCGTCGTTATAGGCGCGGTCATCCTTCATCAAACCAAGCAACCCCTCAAGGCCTGTTTCGTATTGGCCATCGGCAACATGGCGCAGTGCACGCTGGTACCGCGCTTCACTGTCGTTGCGATCACCCAGCGCGGCGACTTCTTCTACAGAAAGGGCCTGCTCGCTAAATTCGATACTGGCTCGCACACCGCGGGCAGGTGCCGCATCACGCTCTTCGGGGGGCAAGTTGTCGAGCACGCTGCGGGCATCATCTCCGCGCTTTTCAGCCACGAGTGCCCTTGCAAGGCCGATCTGGTAGGCGTAATGCTCTGGATACTGGCTAATCAAGGTTTGATAGATTTCGCGCGCGCCTGCTGCATCGCCCGCTGCTAATGCCTCTTCGGCTTGATCTTCTGGACTAGGCGGTGCATCACCTGGGGCTGGGAAGTAGCGGTTTAGCCACTCGCGCACTTCCTTTTCAGGTAATACGCCTTGGAAGCTATCGACCAAGCCGCCTTGGCTAACGAGCTTAACATCGGGGGCTGAGCGCACGCCTAACTGGCTAGCGATTTCCGGATTGGCTTCAATATCCAGCTTGCCAAGCAGGAAAGCACCCGCGTATTCGACAACTAACTTTTCCAACACCGATAGCAGAGCATTGCCACTGGCGTTTGAAGGTGAGTAGCAGCCCAGTAGCACTGGCACCTGCATCGATGCTTCGAGCACTTGCTGAATATTGCCAGCATTAAGCTCAATAATAACTTCTTCAGGTGTTACGGAAGGGCGAACTGTGCTCGCTTCTTCGTTGTCGATACTAGCGGGTTCCGTGGTCAACGGATTGCCGGTACGGGGGTCAATAATGGACATGGCTAAGCTCTGCATCGCTTGAAATGGATTACGTCATGATATGCAGGCAACCGGGTAAGGATTCAAGGAAACAGTGGTAAATAAAGTACCCATCACAAAAAGTGCTCCTCATGAATCGAAATCTGGGTCACTTGTCAGGCGTGTCGATAACGACCTCGACTGTTTCGTTTGCGACGTGTCGCTTAGTTTGCAAGATGGTTTTGTCGCTATTCGGCGTATTCGTGCCAAAATGCGACTTAAGAGTAATGCCACCCCGGCACGAGTGAGTGTTCACTGCAGTAATGGGAAACTAAGAAGCGCCAGCGCCACCTATACTAATAAAAAGAAAAACTGATGATCTAAAGGTGACGGAGGGTAAATCGATGACATCAGACAAAGCAAAAGACCTGACAGCAAATTTCCATCGTGCGGGCGAGCCGCAAACCCTTGGTTTTCTCCTGTTAGATAATTTCACGCTAATTTCCCTGGCTTCAGCCATTGATCCTTTGCGGATGGCCAATCAATTGGCCGGCCGTGAACTATACCGCTGGTATACCCTGACCCAAGATGGCTTGCCGGTACGTGCCAGTGATGGGTTGCAGGTAACGCCTGACGCCTCTATGCACACCCCCTTGTCGCTAGAGTGGGTCGTTGTGTGCGGAGGAGTGGGGCCTCAGCATAGTGTTACTCGTGAGCATGTGCGTTGGCTTCAGTCGCAGTCGCGTCAACTAAGACGTTTAGGCTCGGTATGTACGGGAAGCTGGGCGCTGGGTCAGGCAGGGCTGCTTGACCACTATGAGACCAGCATCCATTGGGAGTGCCTGGCCTCCATGCAGGAAGCTTTCCCGAACGTCATCCTGACGACCTTTCTGTTTTCGATTGACCGGGATCGATTCACGGCGTCTGGCGGCACAGCACCGCTCGATATGATGCTGAACCTGATTGCTCATGATCATGGACGCGAGCTGTCGGCAGGTATCTCCGAGATGTTTATCTATGAGCGTGTGCGTAATGAGCAGGATCAGCAGCGCGTTCCTCTTAAACACGTACTCGGTACTACCCAGCCTAAACTGTTGGAAATTGTCGCATTGATGGAATCCAACCTTGAGGAACCGATCGAACTCGATGAGCTCGCTCGTTATGTTAATGTTTCGCGTCGTCAGTTAGAGCGTCTGTTCCAACGCTATCTGCTCTGCTCGCCATCGCGTTATTATCTCAAGCTGCGCTTAGTGCGCGCTAGACAGCTGCTTAAGCAAACGCCTTTATCGATCATCGAGATTGCTTCCGTTTGTGGCTTCGTTTCTACGCCCCATTTTTCTAAGTGTTACCGTGAATACTTTGGCGTACCGCCAAGAAATGAGCGCCTCGGGGTGCACGATCGGCAAGGCAATAATCACGCCAAGTCGCCACCACTGATCAAACGGTGGGGGGGCGAACCCAATACCAATGAACCTTTCTCAAGCGCTCAGCAGGCGCTGGCGTGCGCTCAGGGAGAGCCTACCTTTGCCAGCGTGACGCTGTTGAAATGATATCTCCTACTTTCCTACGCAGCCAATGATGAGAGCGTGCTACCCAGCGTCGGGTAGCACGTTTTTTTATATCGATGCCACGCTGCTGCAACTATCAAAAGATCCCAAGTAGCTGTCGTGTTCACGACACAATGACGTTTTTGGAATTTCCGTCGTCGTTTCCAAGAGCAGCCCAACCCAACGTCAGCGCTATGCTCGCTACATAAATCAATGTTGGAGCTTAGCTATGACACCCTCAGAACTGCACGATGACGCTATCGTCATCGATGGCTTGATTATCGCCAAATGGAATCGTGAGCTGCTTGAGGACATGCGTCGGGGTGGTTTGACAGCTGCTAACTGCACTGTTTCGGTGTGGGAAGGGTTTCAGGCCACGGTCGATAATATCGTCAAGTCGAACCAACTGATGGCCGAGTGTAGCGACCTGGTACGCCCGGTACGCACCACCGCTGATATCACGCGTGCGAAAGAAGAGGGCAAGACAGGGATCATCTTTGGTTTCCAGAATGCGCATGCGTTTGAGGATCAAATCGGCTACGTAGAGATCTTCAAGCAGCTGGGCGTAGGCATCGTGCAGATGTGCTACAACACCCAGAATCTAGTGGGAACCGGCTGCTACGAGCGTGACGGCGGACTGTCTGGCTTTGGCCGTGAGATTGTCGCTGAGATGAACCGTGTTGGCATTATGTGCGATCTCTCTCATGTCGGTGCCAAGACCTCTGAAGAGGTGATTCTCGAATCCAAAAAGCCGGTCTGTTATTCCCACTGCCTGCCCTCCGGTCTCAAAGAGCACCCGCGCAACAAATCCGATCAAGAGCTTAAGTTCATTGCTGACCATGGCGGTTTCGTCGGTGTCACCATGTTCGCGCCTTTTCTCAAAAAGGGCATCGACTCCACCATCGAAGACTACTGCGAAGCGATCGAGTACGTCATGAATATCGTTGGTGAAGATGCTATCGGCATTGGCACTGATTTCACCCAAGGGCACGGTCAAGAGTTCTTCGAGTGGCTGACTCACGACAAGGGCTACGCCCGTCGTTTGACAGACTTTGGCAAGATCATTAATCCCAAAGGCATTCGCACCATCGGAGAGTTCCCCAATCTCACCGAGGCGCTCCTTAAGCGCGGCTTTAGTGAAACTCAGGTAAGGAAGGTCATGGGTGAGAACTGGGTGCGCGTCCTCAAGGATGTCTGGGGCGCCTAAACGCTTGCTCCATAAGATTGATAGGAGCGATGGGATAAGCCTGCTCCTTAGCCAAGAATAATGATGTAGAGGATGATACCCGTGACCAAACTGGCCCCCGCACTGCCTATCGAAGTCGATAGTGAAACCGGCGTCTGGACGACTGATGCGCTGCCGATGCTCTATGTACCACGGCACTTTTTTATCAACAACCATGTGGCCGTCGAAGAGGCGCTAGGTGCTGAAAAGTACGCTGAAATCCTCTATCACGCTGGCTATAAGAGCGCCTGGCACTGGTGTGAGAAAGAAGCTGAGTGCCATGGCCTCGAAGGTGAAGCCGTTTTTGAGCACTACATGCTGCGTCTCTCTCAGCGTGGCTGGGGCCACTTCATCACCGAACAGATTGATCTTGACGCTGGCACGGCTCAGGTGCGGCTAGAACATAGCGCCTTCGTTTACCAACTGGGTAAGGTTGGGCGCAAGGTCGAGTACATGTTCACTGGCTGGTTTGCTGGGGCCATGAATCAAATTCTCGCTGCACGGGGTAGTACGCTGCGCACCGTTGCTGAGCAGACTCAGAGCGCTGCCGAACCCGGCTGTGATGTCGGCGTCTTCGCTGTCAAACCGCTGCCCGATGCTGCCCACTAACCCTGGGTACGAGGAGAGATAACCATGGCATTTGACGCAATCTTTGAGCCAATCGAGATCGGCAAGCTGACCATCCGCAACCGTGTGGTCAGTACCGCCCATGCCGAGGTGCATGCCACTGACGGTGGTATGACGACTGAGCGCTACGTCAGGTATTACGAAGAAAAATCCAAGGGTGGCTGTGGCCTGTGTATCTGCGGTGGCTCATCAGTGGTGTCCATTGATAGCCCCCAGGGTTGGTGGAGTTCGGTGAACCTTTCTACCGATCGCATCATTCCACACTTTCAGAATCTGGCGGACGCCGTGCACAAGCATGGCGGCAAGATCATGATCCAGATTACCCATATGGGACGTCGCTCACGCTGGGACGGCTTCGATTGGTCGACTCTGGTATCCCCCTCTGGTATCCGCGAGCCGGTGCACCGCTCTACCTGCAAGACCATCGAGGAGGAGGAGATCTGGCGCATCATCGGTGACTTCGCCCAGGCCGCGCGCCGGGCCAAGGAAGGCGGCCTCGACGGCGTCGAGCTGTCTGCCGTTCACCAGCACCTGATCGACCAGTTCTGGAGCCCGCGGGTCAACAAGCGCGAGGACCAGTGGGGCGGTAGTTTCGAAAATCGCATGCGCTTCGGCATGGAAGTACTCAAAGCGGTGCGCGCCGAAGTGGGCGATGACTTCGTGGTGGGTATGCGCATTTGTGGTGACGAATTCCACCCGGATGGCCTCTCACATGAAGACATGAAGCAGATCGCCGCTTATTACGATGCCACTAAAATGGTCGACTTTTTCGGCGTCATCGGCTCTGGCTGCGACACTCACAACACGCTCGCCAACGTTATCCCCAATATGTCTTATCCACCGGAGCCTTTTCTACATCTGGCGGCGGGGATCAAGGAAGTGGTGAATGTGCCGGTGATCCACGCCCAGAATATTAAAGATCCCAATCAGGCCCAGCGTATTCTCGAAGGGGGCTACGTGGATCTGGTGGGCATGACCCGGGCGCATATTGCTGACCCTCACCTGATTGCCAAGATCAAGATGGGGCAGATAGATCAGATTAAACAGTGCGTGGGGGCTAACTACTGCATCGACCGCCAATACCAGGGCCTGGATGTACTGTGTATTCAAAACGCTGCCACCTCGCGGGAATACATGGGCCTGCCGCATATCATTGAAAAGACCGAGGGCGTTAAGCGCAAAGTTGTGGTGGTTGGCGGTGGCCCCGGCGGTATGGAGGCAGCTCGCGTTGCTGCTGAGCGCGGTCATGATGTCACCCTGTTTGAGGCGGCTGATGCCCTGGGTGGGCAGATCACTATCGCTGCTCAGGCTCCGCAGCGCGACCAAATCGCCGGTATCACTCGTTGGTACCAGCTGGAATTGGCACGCCTGAAAGTCGACCTGCGATTAGGGGCTCGTGCCGATGAGGCAACCTTGCTTGATCTACGCCCCGATATCGTGGTGCTCGCCACCGGTGGCCAACCCTTCCTTAGCCAGCACCCCGAGTGGGGCTATTCGGAGAATGCTGAGGAGAGCCTGGTGGTCAGCACCTGGGATATTCTCTCAGGCAAGGTGGCACCCGGCAAAAACGTGCTGATTTATGACGCCATCTGCGAATTCTCCGGCGTCTCAGCGGCAGATTTTCTAGCTGATAAGGGCGCCAAGGTCGAGATCGTCACCGACGATATCAAGCCCGGCGCGGCGGTGGGCGGTACTACCTTCCCCACCTACTACCGCAGCCTGTACGAGAAAGAAGTGATCATGTCCTCTGACTTGATGCTGCATAAGGTCTACCGCGAGGGCGACGGCCTAGTGGCTGTGCTCGAAAATGAGTATACCGGTGCCTTGGAAGAGCGAGTGGTTGATCAGGTGGTCGTCGAAAACGGCGTGCGTCCTGACGAGGCGCTTTATTACGCCCTCAAAGAGCAGTCTCGCAACAAAGGGCAGGTGGATCTGGAGGCGCTCTATGCCATCCAGCCTCAGCCTAGCCTAAGTGAAGAAGGGGACGGCTTTTTACTCTTCCGCCTGGGCGACTGCACGGCACCGCGTAATACCCATGCGGCCATCTACGACGCCCTGCGAATCTGCAAGGACTTTTGACCTGAGCGAGAGCCGGGGCGCCGGTGGTAGACCGTAGCGAGGGTCATTTGCCATGGCCGTAAAACAGTTCCATACGTTTACGGCATTTCCGCCATCCATGGCGGTCAGATGGCAAATGTAGCGCCCAGGGATGGGTTTACAGCGCCCTCGCAGAGGTCTGCCGCCGGAGCAGCCCCGCCGCGAAAGATGAGGTGAGTACCATGCTCGAAACGCTCTTGCCGATACTGATTTTTACTGCTCTGGCCCTGGCAGTAATCGGCGCTGTACGCCGTATACGCCTTTGGCGTCAGGGGCGCCCCTCGCGGGTGAACCTACTCCAGGGGTTGATGGCCCTGCCGCGCCGCTATTTGGTGGATCTGCACCATGTCGTGGGGCGCGACAAAATGATCTCCAATACCCACGTAGCCACCGCCGGAGGCTTCGTGGCTGCCGCCGTGCTGATGATCCTGGTGCATGGTCTGGGTATCGCTAACCCATTGCTAGGCGGGTTGCTGTTACTGGCTAGCACCTCCATGTTCGTCGGTAGCCTCTTCGTAGCGCGTCGGCGGCTTAACCCTCCTGCACGGCTCTCCAAAGGCCCCTGGATGCGGCTGCCAAAGAGCCTGATGGCGTTTTCGATAGGCGTTTTCCTGATCACACTGCCCACAGTAGGTTTGTTGCCTGAAGGGTTAGTAGAAGGCAGCGGTAGCTGGCTTCTGGCGCTGGCGTTGGCGGGCGTTGTGGTTTGGGGTCTGGGCGAAATGTTCTTTGGCATGACCTGGGGCGGCCCAATGAAGCACGCCTTCGCTGGCGCCTTACATCTCGCCTTTCACCGTCGTGCTGAGCGCTTTGGTGGTGGCCGGTCAACGGGGCTCAAAGCACTGAACCTGGAAGATGAGACAGCGCCTCTGGGCGTGGAAAAGCCTGCTGACTTTACCTGGAATCAACTGCTGGGCTTCGATGCCTGCGTGCAGTGCGGCCGCTGCGAGGCGGTGTGCCCTGCGTTTGCTGCTGGCCAACCGCTCAATCCCAAAAAGCTGATTCAAGACATGGTGGTGGGTTTTGCCGGTGGTAGCGATGCTGGCTATGCCGGTTCTCCTTATCCTGGTAAGCCAGTGGGAGAGCACCAAGGCGCTCCCCATGCGCCTATCGTGGCGCCTGTTGTTATGAAAGAGGGAAAGGCGTTGGTTGACGCCGAGACTCTCTGGTCGTGCACGACCTGCCGTGCCTGTGTCGAGGAGTGCCCAATGATGATTGAGCACGTGGATGCGATTGTCGATATGCGCCGCCACCTGACCTTGGAGCGGGGTAAGACACCCAATAAAGGTGCTGAGGTGCTCGACAACCTGATTGCTACCGACAATCCCGGCGGTT
This sequence comes from Halomonas sp. 3F2F, assembly GCF_014897805.1. Classification (NCBI taxonomy): domain Bacteria; kingdom Pseudomonadati; phylum Pseudomonadota; class Gammaproteobacteria; order Oceanospirillales; family Halomonadaceae; genus Halomonas; species Halomonas sp. 3F2F. The sequence goes on along the minus strand of NZ_JABUZE010000158.1, from coordinate 58,573 downwards.
TCGACCCAGGCTCACGGCTCAACTGGGCGGCGGATCTTAACCTACCGCTAATGGCTGACCTAAAGCAGGTTGATGTGCTGTTGTGGTTGGGGGATGGCGCCTTTGATATGCGTAACCAGCGAACCCTACGTGCCCTGGTTAAAGTACTGCGTGCTGCCGAAGTAGACTTCGCCGTGTTAGGTGCTGAAGAGCGCGACAGTGGTGATGTGGCAAGACGATTGGGCGATGAAGCGACGTTCCAGTCCCTGGCTAAGCGCAATATTGCCACCCTGGCCAAGTATCGCTTCCAGCAGATTGTCACCTGTGATCCGCATAGTTTTCATGTGCTGGGCAATGAGTATGGCGAGTTGGGTGGTGCCAACTACGAGGTGCGCCACCACAGTACCTTTATTGCTGAATTGTATGACGCCGGACGGCTGACCTTTGCTCCCTGGAAAGGTGGCAGCGTTACTTATCACGACCCATGTTACTTGGGACGCTATAACGGTGAATACGAAGCCCCGCGGCGAGTGCTTAAAGCGCTGGGCATCCAGGTGGCCGAGATGGAGCGCTCTGGGTTCCGTTCGCGCTGCTGTGGCGGCGGCGGTGGGGCGCCAATCACGGATATTCCTGGTGAGCGCCGAATTCCCGACATGCGCATGAATGACGTTAAAGAGAGCGGCGCCGAGCTAGTGGCGGTGGGCTGTCCACAGTGCACTGCCATGCTGGAAGGTGTGGTGGATGCCAGCGCTGAAGTGCGCGATATCGCCGAACTGGTAGCTGATGCCCTGGTAGAGCGCCCTGCTGACGATGTGTCTGGGGTATCCCGCCGAACCACTGCAGTGACGACTGCTGAAGAGGTGACCTTATGAGTGAGATTATTCGCCGCGATCCGCGTCGCGAGTGGATCGCCCGGAACCGTCTTCATCCAGACCACACCAGTGTGCTCGCCGCCCTTGGCGTAAACAGGGAAGGCGGCGGAGCAGCCAGTGAGTGGCTGGGTCCCAACGGCGTGGTGCGTAAGAATCCTCGCGCCATCGGTTTTATCGGCCCCAATGGCGTCAAACGGATTGATCGTAGCGGCCTCCAGCAAGGTGGACAGGCCGCCGCGACCACTACGGCGGCCCGTGATAGCCGCCGCAGGGTGATCATTGATCAGCCCGCCTTTCTGGTAGCAGTAGTACCCGACCTGACCGGTGGCCGCCTTTCAAGCCATGATAAGGATCTGTTGGGATTAGCCAGACGCGTGGCGGATGCCGATGCCGAACAGCCTGGCGCTGTGGTGGCGGTCTTATTCGGCGAGCATAAGGAAGAAGCGCTTGGTGAAGCCGGGATCGATCGCGTCGTGCATCTTGATGATGAACTTTACGCAGGGTTTGCTCCCGAGGCACGGCTGGCGGTGTTAAGTGCCGTCGAACGGGAGATGACGCCGCGTTTCTGGCTGTTGCCGGACTCCCCCCTAGGCGGAGCTGATCTGGGGCGGCGGCTTGCCTTACGCCTGGGTGAACGCGCTGCCACGGGGGTGTGGCAGGTGGAAGTTGATAATGAGGCCTCCTTGGGTTGGCGCTGCACTGCCCGTGGCGCCGCTGGAAGCCTGGATATCCAGCGCCCTCTGCCGCGGGTTGCCCTGGCACTGGCCGAGTGCGCTGAGCCGGTGGATGAGACGCGGCATGCGGCTGAGCGCCAGACCTTGGCGGCGCCTATTCCCACCACTCTATCGCGCATTGAAGACCTGGGGCAGGTGGCAGTGGATCCCGCTGGTGTGGCGCTGGCCGAGGCTGAGTTCATCCTCTCTGCTGGCAATGGTGTTAAACAGTGGGACGCCTTCCACCATGCTGCGAAAGTGCTCGGTGCTACCGAAGGGGCCTCGCGTGTCGCGGTGGATGACGGCTTTATGGCTCGTGATCGGCAGGTAGGTGCAACCGGAACCTGGGTAACCGCCCGCGTCTATATGGCGGTGGGTATTTCAGGCGCTATCCAGCACCTACAGGGCATTCAACGCTGCGACAAGGTGGTGGCCATCAATCTCGATCCGGGGTGCGACATGATCAAACGCGCAGACCTGGCGGTGATAGGCGACAGCACGCAAATTCTTGCTGCGTTAGTGGCGATGGTGGAACAGCAGCGAGGAGGGCAGCGCGATGCGGCCTGAACAACAGCAAAAACAACAAAAAACGGGTATCGACGTAGCGGTGCTGGTCTCCATAGGCCGTCACCCCACAACCGGTCGTGCGAGGCGCGCCGAGCAGGATGCACGGGGTCTGGAGCTTGCCCTAGCCATGGAAGCAGAACTGCCGGGTAGTCGGATTGACGTACTGCACGCTGGTTCTCAGGATGTCGACAGCGAGGCAGCTCTGCGCAGTTACTTAGGTATGGCCACAGGCGTTGGTATGGGGCTTGAGTCCATGACTTTGCTGGAGCAGCCTGAAGGCAGCGATGCTATTCTGCCGCTGGTGGAACATTTAGCCGCTACCTCACCTCAGCTAGTGATCACCGGTACCCGGGCCGAGCGCGGAGAAGGTTCTGGGCTTTTGCCCTATGCGTTGGCGGAGCATCTCGGTTGGCCGTTAGTGAATAGCTTGGCGTCCATAGAGACAGTGGAAAATGGTGTGGTAACGCTGCTTCAGGCGCTGCCGCGGGGACAGCGTCGCCGTCTCAAGGTGCGCTTGCCCGCCATCATCAGCGTGGATGAAGCAGCGCCGGCGGCGCGTCAGAGCGCCTTCGGCCCGGCTCGTCGAGCCACCCTCTCGGTGGCGCCCACTACCTCTGAAGCCGACAGTGAGTTGGCCCAGTGGCACTTGAGCCCCGCACGTAAACGGCCTAAGCGTCTGAAAATCATCAAAGCCGCCTCTGCAAGAGACCGCTTCAAGGCGGCGGCTTCCAAAGCCGAGGGCAAGGGCGGGCAAGTGCTTACCGACGTTACCCCTGAGCAGGGCGCCGAGGCGATCTACAAGTTGCTCAAGGAAGAGGACGTGCTGCGCTGAAGTCTTTTGATCACGGCATGTTAGCACTCTTAAAGCCCGCCCTTTATTGGCGGGCTTCTTGTTATCTATTATTTAATCTCTGAGTCTTTATTTTCGAAGCCTTTACGTTTTAAGTCTTTACGTTCTCTGTCGTTATCTTCTTCTATGTTGTTATGACCTATTTGCCAGCAAAGCCAGGGTAAAGCCGCAGGCGCTGTCTTTCTAGATGTAACCCCATCCAGGCGTGTAGTACTAGCACCGTGATGACGATGACCCCGCCCAATAGTGTTGATGCCGTTGGCGTCTCGCCTAATAGCCACCACACCCATAGTGTGCCCAATGCGGTTTCCACCAGGTAAAACAGTGCCACCTCGGTAGACGGCAGGTAACGGGTGGCGCTATTGATCAGCACCGTGGCCAGAGGCATCTGCACTAGCCCCATCAGTGCCAGCACGCCATAACGCTCGGCATCAAGCGCCAGCGGCGAGGCCATGGGCAGAGCAATTGCTGCTGAGAGCAGTCCGCCACCAGCAATCACCGTCATGGGGTCAATGGCGGGATAGCGGCGTAGCAAGGTCAGGTTACCGCCGATGGCCGCCGCAGCCGTTAAGGCATACAGGTTACCCGCCAGCATTCCCATGGCGCCTTCGCCCAAGAACACCAAACCCATACCCAGCATGCAGACGGCAATGGCTACCAAGGTTCTTAGCGGCACCTTTTCATGTAGGAAAACCCGTGAAAACAGTGCGGCAAACAGTGGCGCTGTGCTCAGTATTACTACCACGTTGGCCACATTGGCGTTCATTACTGCGAGGACGAAGAGGCTCGACATTAGACCCAGCAGCAGCGCTGAGGCGAGTGACGAAAACGGATGGCTTCTCAGTGCCCCTAATCGATTACCCACACAGCACAGGACTCCCAGCACGCAGAACATCAAGAAACCGCGCCAGAATACGATGGTCCAGCCATCGGTGTTAGCTAGGCGGATCAGCAGACCGTCGAAACTGAGGAACACCACGCCCAGTATCACCATGGCCAGACCGCGCTGGTAAGAATTTGACTGCATTGTCTTGGTTCCTGGTCGGTAAAAGAGAGCAACCGCCCGCTGGTTGGGCGGGCGGTTGCGGGGGAGATTACTTGGCGGTTTTGGGTATTGCGTTAAGTTGTTGCCACTCCTTATTAAGGCCTATGTAAAGGCTGACGCACATCATTAATAGTACCAGTGTGAAGGGCAGCCCCGTGGCTACCGCGCCTGCCTGAAGCGCACTGAGCGCGGTGCTACCGCCGCCATACAGCAGCACTCCAGCAATGACGCCTTCAAGTGCGGCCCAGAAAACACGCTGGCCCTTAGGTGCATCGGTTTTGCCACCGGCGGTGATGTTATCGATTACCAACGAGCCGGAGTCTGATGAAGTGATGAAGAAAACCAGCACCAGGATAATGGCTAGTGTTGACGTTATGCTGGTGAGAGGCAACTGTTCCAGCATATGGAACATGGCGAGTGAGACATCACCAATGCCGTTGGCCAGTTCGCCTAATGCCGTTAGTCGCCTGAAAAAGAGCTGTACCGCCGAAGGCGCTCATCCAAACCAGCGTGACTAGCGTTGGTACCAGCAGTACGGCAATTAGAAACTCCCGAACGGTACGTCCACGCGAGACGCGAGCGATAAACATGCCGACAAACGGAGACCAGGAGATCCACCACGCCCAGTAAAAGATGGTCCAGCCGTGGTACCAGGTGTCGTCCTCGCGTCCGATCCAGTTCGACAGCGGCAAAAGGTGGCTTACATAGTCTAGCGTTGTGGTGCCAATCCCTGTCAATATCATCAGGGTCGGGCCTGCTATCACAACGAATAGCAGCAGTATCGCCGCGATGATCATATTAATGTTTGAGAATAGCTTTACGCCACCGTCGATACCCCGCCATACCGAGAATAGTGCAATCACCGTGACCACTAGGATGATCGCCAGCTGAGTGCCAATAGTGTTGGGGATGCCGAACAGATAGGCGAGCCCACCTGCCGCTTGGGTAGCGCCAAAGCCAAGCGAGGTGGCGAGGCCGAAAATGGTGGCGAGTACGGCAAGAATATCGATGATATGACCTGCCCAGCCGCGGGTATGCTCACCTAGAAGTGGATAAAAGGCGGAGCGAAGCGTGAGTGGCAAGCCCTTATTATAGGCAAAGAACGCCAGCGAGAGTGCGACAACTGCGTAGATTGCCCACGGGTGCAGCCCCCAATGAAACATGGTCGCGCCCATGGCAGCACTAGCGCCTTCCGGCGTGCCTGCGGGGGCGTTGAGGGGCGTACCGTACCAGTCGGTGTAATAGGCCACTGGCTCAGCAACGCTCCAGAACATTAGGCCGATACCCATACCCGCCGCAAAAAGCATGGCGAACCAGGACGTGCGCGAGTACTCCGGCTTGGCATCGCTGCCGCCCAAACGAATTCGCCCGAGGGGCAAGCAGATCAGTACGAGGCAGAACACCACAAAGGTATTGCCTGCAATCATAAACAGCCAGTCAAAGTGTTCAATTGACCAGTTCTTGGCAAGCCCTAGGTGCGTGTTAGCGGCATCCGGGTAAACCAGTGCGTAAAGAATGAATAGCAGAATGGCGAGAGCAGAGAGTGGGAATACGGGGTTATGAAAATCTAACCCCATTATCTGAGTATTGTCCTGTCCGGGCGACAGGACAGGATCGTCATTGTTCTTCATTAGATGTCCTTGGTGGCTATTGTTAGATATCGGCTATGCGCCCGCATCGCCGACACAACGGATTGTTGGGCCTGTTTCAGGGTAAGAGTGTCGTGAAAGCGACCTCTAGCTATTCGTCTTGGCTAGGATGTCTTGAATAGATATGTGAGTGCCTTTGTGGGGTAAGTCCTTAGGCACGGAGGGGATAGGGTGGGAAAGCGCAATCCACCATCAAGCGCACAACAATAAACAACAGGAGCTAGCCATGAATGCAGCCAACCGCGGAGTGGTCTATAAAGGGCCGGGTGAAGTCGCCGTCGAATCTATTGCCTATCCTGAGCTCGCCATCGGTAATCGAAAGTGTGAGCACGGCGTCATTCTTAAAGTCGTCACCACCAATATCTGTGGCAGCGACCAGCATATGGTGCGCGGCCGCACCACTGCGCCATCCGGCTTGGTGCTGGGTCACGAAATCACTGGTTTGGTGGTCGAGTGTGGTCGCGACGTCGAGTTTATCCAGCCCGGCGATCTCGTCTCGGTGCCGTTTAATATTGCCTGCGGTCGCTGCCGTAACTGTAAAGAAGGCCGTACCGGCATCTGTCTAAATGTGAACCCCTCTCGTCCAGGGGCTGCTTACGGCTATGTCGATATGGGTGGCTGGGTGGGTGGCCAGACCGAATATGTCATGGTTCCCTACGCGGACTTTAATCTGCTGAAGTTCCCGGACACCGATCAAGCGATGGAGAAAATCAAAGATTTAACCCTGCTGTCCGATATCTTCCCCACCGGCTTCCACGGTTGCGTTACTGCTGGTGTCGGCCCCGGTAGCACTGTTTACATTGCCGGTGCTGGCCCTGTGGGTCTGGCGGCGGCAGTTTCTGCGCAGTTGCTTGGCGCGGCTTGTGTGATTGTCGGCGATATGGTCGAAGACCGTTTAGCTCAAGCGCGAAGCTTTGGCTGCGAGACCATTGACCTGACCCAGGACGGCGACATGGCCGACAAGATTGAGGTGATTCTCGGCGAGCGTGAAGTCGATGCCTTTGTCGATTGTGTTGGTTTCGAGGCCCACGCCTGCGGCTGCAACCATGGTAAAGAAGCACCTGCGACCGTGCTGAACTCGGCGATGTCGCTAACTCGCGCGGGCGGCCAAATCGGTATTCCTGGCCTGTATGTGACCGAAGACCCAGGTGCCGCTGATGATGCCGCTAAGCAGGGTGCTTTGAGCATGCGCTTTGGCCTCGGCTGGGCCAAATCCCACAGTTTTCATACCGGACAGTGCCCGGTAATGAAGTACCACCGCCCGCTGATGCAGGCTATTCTATTCGGTAAAGTTAAGATCGCCGATGCGGTAAATGTACAGATGATCACTCTGGATCAGGCGCCCCAAGGATATGCCGACTTCGATGGCGGAGCCGCCAAGAAATTTGTCATCGATCCCCACGGCAGCGTGCCTGCATAAGCCGGAAGTAATTGCCCGTCCGTAGAGGAGACGAGATAGATAGTTCGAGGTAGATAGTTCGGTATAGATAGTTCAAGATTGATAGTAAGACCCTAGACGGCACCCCGCGGGGTGCCGTCTTCGTTCATTCGGCATCACGCCGATCAAAATAATAATGAGTGACCCATGACCGTCCAGACCGTGACCCCCAAGCGCCGCTTTCGCGGCAAGCCCCGCGGCCGTGAACTCGATCCCATTCGTCTTGAGGGATTGCGTGAACTGCTGGGCGATGAACGCAACGATGCCGCATTGCGCCGCCGCGATTTATTGATCGAGCATCTGCATGCTCTTCAGGATGCCCGAGGGCATTTGTTGTTGGCAGACCTGCGTGCCCTGGCAACTTATATGAACCTGCCTATGGCAGCGATCTATGAGACAGCAACCTTTTATGCTCACTTCGATGTCATCCATGAAGACCAGGAAGTGCCCCCGGCGTTGACCATCCGCGTTTGTGACTCTCTGGCTTGCCAGTTAGCTGGCGCTGAGGCGCTTAAAGCGCAGTTGGAAGCAAACGTCGATATCGAGCAAGTGCGGGTGTTGCGCGCGCCATGCATGGGGCGCTGCGACACAGCGCCCGTCGTGGAGGTCGGCCATCACCACTTGGGTCGAGCCGATGCGGCTCAAGTTCAGGCAGCTATCGATGGCGACGACACTCACCCTGCACCTATCGATTGGCAACGACTTGATAGCTATCGCGGCGAGGGTGGTTTTGCATTGCTCCAGGCCTGCCGCAACGGGGAAGTAACGGTCGAAGCACTGATGGAAGCGGTGCAGCAGGCCAACCTTCGCGGTTTAGGGGGCGCGGGTTTTCCTACTTTTAAGAAATGGCACTTTGTGCGTCAGGAGGCTGGTCCCCGCTACTGTGCCATCAATGCCGACGAGGGCGAACCCGGTACCTTTAAGGACCGTTATTATCTGGAGCGTTCGCCGCACCAGTTTCTTGAAGGTGCCTTGGTCAGTGCTTGGGCGGTAGACGCCGAGGCGCTGTATATCTACCTACGCGATGAGTATCCAGCGTTACATGTCGTGCTGCGCGAGGCAATTGGCGAGCTTGAAGGCGCTGGCCTAGTGGCGCCGGGATATATCGTGCTGCGCCGCGGAGCGGGTGCTTACATCTGCGGCGAAGAGTCGGCGATGATTGAGTCCCTGGAAGGCAAGCCGGGCAAGCCCCGCCATCGTCCTCCGTTTGTGGCTCAGAAAGGACTCTTTGACCGCCCAACGCTGGTCAATAACGTCGAGACCGTCTACTGGATTCCGATGATCTGGCAGCGCGGCGCTGAGTCTTTCTCCAGTCAGGGCCGCCATGGCCGCGTGGGGCTGCGCAGTTTCTCGGTTTCGGGGCGCGTTAAGCAGCCTGGCGTTTATCTGGCGCCTGCTGGCATCACGCTAAGCGAGTTAATTGACGAGTATTGTGGCGGCATGGCGGAAGGTCACCGCTTGGCGGCTTATCTGCCTGGTGGCGCCTCTGGCGGCATTCTGCCCGCCACTAAAGCCAATATTCCTCTCGACTTTGACACTCTCCAGGAGCACGGCTGTTTTATCGGTTCCGCTGCGGTGATCGTGCTTTCTGATCAGGACAATCTGCGCGGGGTTGCTACCAACCTACTAGCTTTCTTTGCCGATGAGTCCTGTGGCCAATGCACGCCGTGTCGGGTGGGAACCGAAAAAATGCTCACCCTGCTTGAGCGTAATGAATGGGATGCTGGGCTTATGACGCAGCTTTCCCAAGTGATGATAGATGCCTCTATTTGCGGGCTGGGACAGGCGGCACCTAACCCAGTATTGGGCTTGCTCAAGGATTTTCGCAGTGAACTGGCTGCCCAGAACGTTATCGTCAAGGGATAAGGGAGATCAGCATGAGTGAACAGAGCTTAAACCAAAGCTTTACCCTGACCCTGGATGGCGTTGACGTCAGCGCTTACCCCGGTGAAACCCTCTGGCAAGTCGCCAAGCGTGCCGGCGAGACCATTCCGCATCTGTGTTTCAAGGATGCCAGCGGCTATCGCGCCGACGGCAACTGCCGTGCTTGTATGGTGGAAATCGAGGGCGAGCGCACCTTGGCCGCAAGCTGTCTGCGCGAAGCGGCGCCCGGTATGGTGGTTAATAGTGCCAGCTCTGAACGCGCGCGCACGGCCCGCAAGATGGTCATGGAAATGCTGCTGGTCGACCAGCCTGAGCGCGAAGAGAGCCCCGACAGCTCAAGCCATTTCTGGGCCATGGCTGACCAGTTGGCCATTGATGCTACGGCGGTGCGCCGCAAGCTGCCCAAGCGCGAAGAGCGTGAGACGGCTACCGTGCACCATGTGTCGCCTAGGGTGGGTAGCCTGGAGCAAGACAGCAGCCACTCTGCCATGCGCGTTAACCTTGATGCCTGCATTGAGTGCAATCTGTGTGTGCGCGCCTGTCGTGAAGTACAGGTTAACGATGTTATTGGTATGGCTCACCGTGGGGCGGCGTCTAAGATCGTATTTGATTTCGACGACCCCATGGGAGACAGCACCTGTGTTGCTTGTGGCGAGTGTGTTCAAGCCTGCCCCACGGGGGCTTTAATGCCTGCCACCCTAGTGGATGAGCAAGGGCACGGAGACTCTGCTGTGGCTGACCGTAAGGTTGACTCAGTATGTCCCTACTGCGGGGTTGGCTGTCAGCTTACCTACCATATCAAAGACGATAAGATCCTTTATGTGGAGGGGCGCGACGGTCCTTCAAACGAGAACCGACTCTGTGTTAAAGGTCGCTTCGGCTATGACTATCCGCGCCATCCATCTCGGCTTGTTACCCCGCTGATTCGTCGTGAGGGTATCGCAAAGGGAATCGATCCAGATTTCGACCCCGCCCAGCCCCTGACACATTTCCGCAAGGCGAGCTGGGACGAAGCCCTTGAGGTGGCTGCCAGCGGGCTTGTGAACCTTAAAGTGAATCATGGCCCTGATGCCTTGGCGGGGTTCGGCAGTGCCAAGTGCTCCAACGAAGAGGCGTGGCTGTTCCAGAAGCTGGTGCGTACCGGATTTGGCTCCAACCATGTGGATCACTGTACCCGCTTGTGCCACGCCAGTTCGGTAGCAGCGCTCATGGAGTGTATCGGCTCCGGTTCGGTAACCGCTTCCTTTATGCAGGCCAGTCAGGCCGATGTAGTGATTCTTACCGGCTGTAATCCCGCGGTAAACCATCCGGTGGCGGCCACCTTCTTTAAACAGGCCGCCAAGCGCGGTACCAAGATAGTGATACTCGATCCCCGTGGTCAGGCGTTGGATGCCTACGCCCATCGCAGCGTTCGCTTTTCACTGGGTACGGATGTGGCGCTGTTTAATGCCATGCTCAATGTGATCATCAGCGAAGAACTTTATGACACGGCCTATATCGCCGAGCATACCGAAGGCTTTGAGGCGCTCAAAACGCATACGGTGGACATGACCCCAGAAGCGATGAGTGGTTTGTGCGGTGTTGAGCCAGAGACCATTCGCGAAGTGGCTAGGCTTTATGCCAACGCCGAGCGGGCAATGATTTTCTGGGGCATGGGCATTTCTCAGCATACCCATGGGACCGACAACGCCCGTTGTTTGATCTCGCTGGCGCTGGCTTGCGGCCAGACAGGTCGACCTGGGACTGGCTTGCACCCTCTGCGGGGGCAGAACAATGTTCAAGGGGCATCTGATGCCGGCCTGATTCCCATGGTGATGCCGGACTACCAGCCGGTTAGCGATGCGCAGGTACGCAGTGCTTTCGAAGAGCTGTGGAATACCAAGCTGGATCCCACGCCGGGTCTCACCGTGGTGGAAATTATGGATGCTATCGCTGCGGGCACCATTCGCGGCATGTATATCCAGGGTGAAAATCCGGCGATGTCCGATCCAGATCTGGCCCATGCCCGGGCCGCGTTGGCCAAGCTGGAACATCTGGTGGTACAGGATCTTTTTGTCACTGAAACCGCTCAGTTCGCCGATGTCATTCTGCCTGCCTCTGCTTGGCCTGAGAAGGACGGCACCGTCACCAACACCAATCGGCAAGTGCAGATGGGGCGTGCGGCGTTGCCGCTGCCGGGCCAGGCCAAGCCGGACTGGTGGATTATCCAGGAAATGGCTAAACGCTTCGGTCTCGACTGGAAATACCAGCACCCGCAGGACGTGTTCGCCGAGATGAAGCAAGGTATGGCCTCTCTCGACCATATTTCTTGGGAGCGTTTGGAGCGTGAGCAGTCAGTGACCTACCCATGCCCAGCGGAGGACGCACCGGGGCAAGACGTAGTCTTCAGCGAGGTCTTCCCTACGGCCAGTGGCCGGGCGAAGTTCGCGCCTACGCGTCCGCTGCCACCGGATGAGCCGGTAGATAACGACTATCCGACGGTGCTGACCACTGGTCGTCAGTTAGAACACTGGCATACCGGATCCATGACCCGCCGCGCCAAAGTGCTCGATGACCTGGAGCCAGAAGCCGTGGCGAGCTTGGCGCCCGCTGAGCTTATCCGGCTGGGGTTGGCGCCAGGCGATGACCTAACGATCACCACCCGGCGAGGGGCCATTACCCTCAAGGTCAGGACGGATCCGGGCATGCCCGAGGGGATGGTTTTCGTGCCTTTCTGCTACGAGGAAGCGGCGGCGAATCTACTCACTAACCCAGCGCTGGATCCATATGGAAAGATTCCAGAGTTCAAGTACGCCACTTGCCGGTTGAGCCGCCCGGAAACCCATATAAAGCGAGTTAGCCAGTAAGCTTTGACTGAAGGCAGTAGCGATTGATCAGGCGCTCAATAAAGGGCGCCTATCAACCAGCTACTCGGAATGATCGGTTGGGTCAGGTTGTAGCGTTGTCTGCCTCGAAATTGTAGAGCCAGTAAAGGTCTACGAGCGCTTAAATATGGTGTGAAAAGCCATTGATATGACGGCTAGATCAGCTTCAATAGTGGAAAGGGAGGCCGTCTTAGTTGACGGTCTCTTTTTATAATATCGTCATAGTTAGCATGTCAGAAGGGTGGAAATAAATTGTCTGGAGTATCAATGTCATAGCATACACCAGGATCATTGAGTGAAATTTTTACAATATGATTACTATACCGCTGGAGAATAGCGGATGCGCCGTTGGGGTGGCTTAAGTCAGCGATATGTTCCCAAAATCTTCTACCAAAAATAACCGGGTGGCCTGGGATCTGTAGGTGTGTTGGCTGAACGATATTTTCTGCGCTAGACATGTCTGCTAATAACTTACACGTTTTTTGAGTCACCCAAGGGAGATCGGCAAGCCAAATCGCCGCGGATCGGTAATTATTAAATTTTTCGTCTGAGCATAGATATTTGAAAGCATCGCTAATGCTGTATCCAAGTCCTAAATGACTGCGCGGGCTAACCAGCGTTGGCGTGATTGGAGAAAGACCGAGTGATTGAGCCTTATCATCTTCTCTAAGCACAACGATAATGTTTGGAAAGTGCTTCTGAATAGTTAACAACGTGGAGGTCAGTAGTGTCTTTCCATTGCTTAATTTAGCAATTCTTTTATCGCTACCAAAACGACGAGACTGGCCAGCCGCCATGACAATCACGATGATATCACTACAGCTCATGACGTGTTTTTCCACGATAAATGCGGTGAATATTGGCCATGACGGCTAACGCAATTTCAGCAGGTGTTTTGCTGCCTAAATTAAGCCCAATGGGCATGTTAATTCGTGCTACTTGGGCACTTGTTAGGCCGCCAGAGCGCAGCAGCCGCTCTGCACGTTGTTGTGAGGTCTGATGAGAACCCATGACCCCAATGTAAAATGCATTCGTACGGACGGCTTCGATCATGGCTAAATCATCAATACGCGGGTCATGGGTCAAGGCAACAATGGCGGTATTGGCATGGCAGCCACCTGATGAAATAAACACCGAAGGTAGAACGGCCTGCACTTCTATGCCGGGTACATCGAAATTTTTTCGGACTTCGTCCCTGGGTTCACAGACAATCACTTCAAAACCAAGCGTTTGGGCAAACAGCGCACAGGGCGCAGAGACGGAGGAGATCCCCGCGATAATCAGCCGTAGCGCAGGGCCTATGCGAATATTGACGCTAGCGGTATCAAAAATAACGGTGGGCTCGGTGTTCTTCGAGGGGTTAAAGCGCTTGCCGCTGCCATCCAATTTGATACAGCGGGTTAGCGGTTGGCGACCCAGTAGCGTGGCATGCACCACTTCTAGGTGAGTGAGGTTTTCGGTGTTGGGCGCTAGCCGTTCAACCAGCACTTCAAGGCTACCACCGCAGGGTAAACGAATATTCGCTGAACCAGCGTCACCGCCATAGCGCACCCGCTGAACCGGTTCGTTGAACGCTCCCGTTTGAAGCCTGGTGATAAAGTCCTCTTCGACACAGCCGCCCGACAGTGACCCCAGATAGTCGCCTGTCGAACATGCTACTAGCATGGCACCCGGCTCCCGGGGTGCCGAGCCAAAGGTTTTTAGCACCGTACACAACCAAATAGTCAGCCCCTGGTTGGCCCATTTCAATGCGCGTTCGATAACCTGTAGATCAAGGTGTTGCATTAACTAGCCGCCTCCATCGGGAATCGATGGGATGCTTTCAGCGCGTCGCGAATGGTGTCAGGGGTAAAAGGAGGATGGGTAAAGCGCACCCCCGTGGCATCAAAAAGCGCGTTGGCAATCGCAGGAGCGCCGGGCAGTGAGGCGGACTCGCCTACGCCGAGTGGCGGCAGTTCTGGACGATCAAGCAGCATGACGTTGATGGGGGGGAGCTCCGAGAAACGCAGAATAGGGTAGCCGCCCCACTCTTTGCTGGTCGGTAAACCATCCTCAAAGGTCACCCGCTCCTTTAACGTGCGGCTGAGCATTTGGATCACATTGCCATGCACCTGATGGCGAACGCCTGCGGGGTTCACCATTAAGCCCGCATCCTGACCTACATATAAATTCTCGACGACAATCCGTCCACTCTTCACATTGACTTTAAGCTCAATTACCCAGGCGGCGAGCGCGGCGCCAAAGCCGGGGAATTTGCTATGCACGTACTGGGCGTAAGCGAAGCCTCGGCCGTAGCGCCACTCACCCTCGCTTCTTGGGTTGGTGTTAGCGATGCTGGGCTTCCAGTTCGCACGTTCGGCTAACGCTTCGACAAGTTCGCAAGCGCGATTATCGGCTAAATAGCGCAACCGGTAGGTGACTGGATCTTCATTTGCTAAATAGGCAAGCTCATCAATATAGCTTTCGTGGGCGAAGGTGCTGGGCAATGCCGAGACGCCACGTAGCCAGGAGGCGCGCACCAGAGTCGGGACGTCGTCGCAGACTATTTGGCGATGAGGGTAGCGGTAGGGTGGCACCGACGTTCTATCTCCCATCTCAAAGGGGATATCAATAGGCGAGGCAGCACCGGTTAGCAGTAGTGCCAGGGTGGGCGCACTGTTAGAGGGGTAGCGCGTATTAAAGCGATAGCCTGCCGGGCTGCCATCTGCATTTAAACCGCCCTGGATCGCCATATACTGAGCAGCTCCTTTAGGCTCCCAGGTGTGCTCCTGCTCACGGGTGAGTTGCACACGGACGGGGCGGCCAACCGCCTGAGAGAGTAGTACAGCATCCGCGCCAACATCGTCGGCGCAATTGCGCCCATAGCAGCCCGAGGTTTCCATGCGGGTAATGGTGATAACGCCTTCGTCTAAACCGGTAAGGCGGGCGAGATCGGCGCGCAGGCTGTGTGGATTTTGGGTGCCCGACCATACGTGCAGGCCATCTTCATTGGCATCGGCGACGGAGCACGAAGGGCCAATGGAGCCGTGCAGCTGGAAAGGCCACACATAGTGACGATTGAGCGGATATTGCGCGGCGGCTAGCGCATTGTCGAGATCACCCTCATCGAGGAGTATGCGCTGCTTGTTGGGTAAGTCGAGCAGTGCTTGCTCTATGTTGTCCAACTGAGGCAAGCCTTCGATGGGGCGCCACTGGATCTTGAGCTGTTTGGCTGCGGCAGCAGCCTGTTCTTCACGTTCGGCCACCACACCAACAAAGTCACCGACCACCACGACACTGACCACGCCTGGCAAATGTGCCACGGAGCTTTCATCAACCGCGATTAAACTGTTGCCAATAAAGTCGCCGTTATCATGGCCTACATAAGGCGGGCGAATCACTCGCCCATGCAGCATATCGGGCAGGCGTAGGTCGTGGATAAAGGTCAATTGCCCGGTGGCCTTGGCGGGTATATCCACGCGAGAGGTCGATTGGCCGACCAGGGTATAGTGGCTGACCGGCTTAAGCGGCACCTCATCGGTAAGCTTTAATGCATGACGGGTCCCCCGCAGCAACTCTCCAAAGCTCACGGATGAGTGGTTATCATCACTGGGCATAATAGCGCCGTTTTGGCAGCTAAGTAGTGAGCGCTCAGTGTCAAAGTGCTTTGCTGCCAGTGTTAATAGATACTCCCGCGCTTGAGCCGCCGCGCGGCGTAGAGGTTCGGCAGTGATTTGAATCGACGCACTAGCAATAGTGGGGCCTTGGTTGGGGGCTTCAACAGAGTTGCCCAGCACCATGGTAACGCTGTCGAACGCGACGCTAAGCTCTTCCGCAACAATTTGAGCGAGCGCCGTGCGTATACCGGTGCCCAAGTCTACGTGGCCGTTGAAAGCCACGATGTGGCTATCGCTCAGCACGGCAATAAATATCTCAGGCTCATGGGGAGTGAAGTTTGAGTGTGTACCTGGCTGTCCGGGCGCGGGCTTAGGGGGTGTAACCGGGTCGCGATAGATCACCAGAACATCAGATCCATACAGCAGTGACTCTCTTGTATAGTCTGATTTATCGGCCATGCTTGCCTCCCACGCTAGCGTTTTAAGTAATCAGTGCAGATGAATTTGAGGTGATCAACGAGCAATAACTAAGGTAAAATTGTAGCGTGTACGCCATAAAAGCATGGTGAATTGATCCAGCGCAAGCCGTATTTAATACGTTGATGCATCATTTTGTTAACCAGTGCCATACTCGATACACGTCGTCGCTAATAGATTAAGGAGATGGAATGACAACGGATAGTGCGCTCAAACACTCGTCTTCCGGCGAGCACCCCACGCCTTCAGAGCAGGGGTATGATTTTTCTGAGCAAGTAGGCCATCTACTGCGTAAAGCCTACCAGCGGCATACGGCTATTTTTCAGCGCTACAGCAGTGATAAACAGCTTACGGCCATTCAGTTTGTCACGCTGTGTACGGTGATGGAGCGAGGTCCCAGCTCGTTAACCGACATCGTTAACGCCACGGCGATTGATCCAGCCACCATCCGTGGCGTCATTAAACGCCTTAAAGCACGTGAGTGGATCTCGCTCACCACCGACCCCAATGATCAACGCAAAGTCATGGTAGTGATCACCGAGCCTGGGGAGACATTAGTCGAGGGCATGGTGCCCAGTGCCAAGCAAATTAGCGATCAGACCATGAAAAATCTCAATCCGGCAGAGCGGGTTGCTTTAATGCACCTGCTGGAAAAAATGAACGCGGACGGATGACACAGCTGAGGTGCCCGCTTCACTTGCGTTTTCGGGCACTCCTAACGCTTCATTAAGTAACCCAGTGTTTCATCCAGTCTAATTACATCCCCATATTTGCTATCGATATCAAACAGGTTGGCTTCATGGGGCGCGGGGTGGCGATCGCCCACGCAATCACGTACCACCATCACCCGAAAGCCGTGCTGTACGCCGTCAACGGCGGTGGCGCGAATGCAGCCGCTGGTGGAACAGCCGGTAATGATCAGCGTATCGACGCCCATGGCGACCAGCGTGAAGGCAAGCGAAGTACCAAAGAAGGCGCTGGCGTACTGCTTGGTCATTATCAGCTCATCTTGATGGGGGGCCACCTCGGGGCAGAACTCGGCGTAAGGGTTGCCCGCCACCATCGCCCGCATTACCGGCGACTTCTTGACCCAAATGCCACCATCAATTTGATCCGGGGCGTGATAAAGGATGTTGGTGTGGATGACTGGCGTGCCAGTGCGCCGTGCGGTATTGAGTAGCGGTGGCATATTGGCCACCGCATCCACCACGCCCTGGGCAAATAGCGGCGAGCCTGGCGTGGTGTAGCCTTGCATAAAATCAACCACCAGCAGTGCGGGCCTTTTGCCAAAGCCAATGCGTCCATCCCACACGCCCTTGTAGTTGTCCGAGGCCGTATTATCAGTATTGTGCTGCGACATGGTCGTCTCCTTAATCAGCACTCTAGATCGTTAATCAGCACCTGATCTCGTTAGTAAGCCCCTGACAAGAGAGCACCCGCGCCCGGTACGATGGGTTCCAGGTCGAGTGCCTTGAGCATGGCGTAGGTGGTCGCGATAGCTGCGGTCACCACTGGCTTACCGGTCAGGGCTTCAACCTTGGCAACGGCCGGTAGCGATGGCATTTGTACACAGGCCGACAAGACGATCGCATCCACGTTACTTAAATCGAGGCTGGCGACGATTTCGGGGAGATTGGCGGGATCGTGGCGAGCGACATCCAGGTTATTGGGGATCTCAAGCGCCCGGTAGTCGAGCACCTCAATGCCTTCCTGACGGATGTAGTCGACCACCATTTCGGTCAGCGGCTTCATGTAAGGCGCCACTACCACCACACGTTTGGCTTTCATCACACCCAGGGCATCAACCAGCGCACCGGCGCTGGTGACCACCGGCGTGTCGCAGCCATTCTCTTCGGTGCGGCTGCGCAAACGCTTTTGCGACGCTCGGTGGTAGCCGGGCCCCATCGCCATAATGGCAACCAGGCAGGCATACCCCATCACATCCACTGCTGCATCGGAGAGCTCCAAGGCACAGCGGTCAGACTCCGCATCCATCGCGGCCAGCTCGTCCTTGCTGACGGTTTTCATACGCATGCGGCTGGAGTGGAAGGTAAAGCGCTCCGGGCGGATTAACTGCCGCGCCGTAAGCATGGCGGGTATTTCGGTCTCCATGGTGATATTGGAGCTGGGGACGATTTGGCCGATGCGGTAGGTCTTGGTGCTCTGAGTCATGATTATTGGCCTTGGTTAGAGTTGTGTGCCCAGGAAGTCTTCAAACGCGGCAAAAAAGCCGTCGAAGTCATCCCAAGGAATCATATGGCCCGCCTGTACCGCGGTTGTGATGCGAATGGTCGGCAACAGGTCGAGAATCTCAGCGCGGTCTTCATCCTGGATAACCCCGCCCTTGCCTGCACACATCAGTAGCGTGGGCACTTTGATAGCGGGGAAGTCCTGGTGGATATCGACGCTGTGGAACTCTTCAAACGCCTGAACAATGGCGGGCTCAAAGCAAGTGTGTAACCACTCGGCGCGTAACCGCAGCTGCTCGTCGCTCCAGGTGGGGCAGTAGTGGCGCATGGTTTCGATGTCTGCGCCCCGGGTGCAGTCGCGAATCGAGTCTACATACCAGGGCAGCTTGCTGGGGTACTCACGGCGCCCTGGCCCTGAAACCGGTGGGTCGATAAGTACCAGTTTGTCGATGCCCTTGGCGCCGCGATTCATGGCGCGCAGCGCAAAGCGCGCCCCCATGGAGTGGCCCGCCAGAATGACGTTGCTTAAACCGAGCGCATCAATAAAGGCGATCACATCGTTGGCACAGGTGTCGGTGTCATAAGCAAGTTCAGGCCCGGTGGACGACAAGCCACGCCCACGGACATCCAGCACATAAGTGTCGAAGTGCTGGCCCAGGCGCTCGGCCACAAAGCCCCAGGTAATCGCCGGGCTGGTGATGCCGGGGATTAGCACCAGCGGCTGGCGCGCTGTCTCGGCGCTGTCACCAAAGCGCAGGTAGTGCTGACGAATTCCATTGGCGTGTACGTTGGCGCCATAGAGATAGGTGCTGCTCATGCTGGGCTCCCTTGACTGGTGGGTTGCTTCAGCGGTACTTCAAAGGGGTCATAGGCGAATACCCAGGCCGGGTCTTCGTCTTCCCGTAACCAGGTATTGTCGTGGGAAACCTGCTGAACCCGCGAAGCGCGTTCAAAACGGTTGGTGCGGTAAAGTTCGAATGCTTGCTGGTAGTTTTTGGCGCCCACTTCTTCCAGGCAGCGTACCAGCATGGCGGCGTCTTCAATGGCCATGGCCGCGCCCTGGGCCATATGAGGCTTCATCGGGTGGCAGGCATCGCCCAGCAGCACCAGTCGATTTTCATGCCACAGTGGCAGCGGGTTGCGCTCCAGCAAGGGCCATTTGGTAACGGTTTCAGTGCAGTCAATTAGTGCTTGTACGGTGGGATGGTAACCCTCGAATGCTTTGCGCATCTCTTCCCGGGAGCTGTCGACGAAGGAAGTGCCGTGGCTCCAGTCGGGTTCAGGCACGCCAGTCACGTAGTAATACTCCTTCTCGTCGCCGGTCACGAAGTAGACCATCATGTGGCGGTCTTCCGACCACCACTTCACGCAGGCTTCGAAATCCAGGTCGTATGCCTTGAGTTTTTCGGCAGAGATAATGGCTCGGTGAGCAACCCAGCCGCTATAGATTGGCGCCTCCGGACCCAGCAGCTTCTCGCGCAGTCGCGAATTGACCCCATCGGCGCCGATCACCAGGTCGGCCTCTTCTGTCGTACCGTCAGCGAAGGTCATGACGACCTTGTCGCCGCTGTCGTCGACATCGACCAGGCGCTTATCGAAATAAAGATTGTCCTGGTCGAGCGTGCTGACCATTAATTCGTGCAGATCGCCACGGTGTACGGTGATATAGGCTGCGCCATAGTTTTCGCGCGCAAACTCGCCTAGCGGGATACGAGACTGGTACTCGCCGGTCATGCCGTTGCGGCTGAACCAGTAATCGGGGTGTGAGCCCATGGTATTGAGCTTCTCTTCAATGCCAATGCGGCGCATTACTTTCATCACGTTGGGGCCAAGGTGAATGCCTGCCCCAAGGCGCGCAAACGCGGGTGCCTGTTCGTACACCTTGGTGGGGTAACCCGCTTTCTGCAGTAGCGCGCCTGCAGCGGCGCCGCCAAGGCCCGCGCCAATAACGGCTATGGTGGGTTTATTGTTCATATTCTGGTTTCCTCGCTGTTTTATTCGCCTATCACTCGTTTCTGCATGCGTTCGCGAATGCTATAAAACAACGTATACACCATTTATTTTTTGGTCAAGAATTAGTTTTGAAATTATTTTTAAACGAAAAAAAAGCGGTGTTTTTATTTAAATATATGAATTTAATGTATTTACAGCTGTTTTTTTGGTTTTATGCAAAAACTTGAAAAACGCATCCATTGAGTGCTATACGTTTATTAGGCTTGTTTTTATAGCGTACACACCTTTAGTGCTCGGTGGGTGTTAGCTCTGCACTTAGCTGGTGCAAGTCGATTGGCCGTATATGAAAGGGAGATGAAAATAGGCTGGATGAAGGTGCTACGAAGCGTGTTTGGCAGGCAGTACTTATTAGTAATATCTAAGTCATATCCAAGCCCTATTCAGAGCAAGAGGGCGGGCTTAACAATAACGATGATGATCCCCTATGACGCTAAAGCTAACTATCAATGGGCACGAACACGAGTTGGCCGTGCCGCCACAGACACCATTGCTCAATGTGCTGCGTAACGACCTAGCGCTCAATGGGCCTAAGTATGGCTGTGGTTTGGGTGAGTGTGGGGCATGCAGCGTATTGATTGATGGCATGGCCGCACGCACCTGCGTGCTGCCCGTGTCTGCTGCTGTTGGTCATGAGGTAACCACCCTTGATGGTCTTTCCCATGGCGATGAGCTTGATCCTGTACAGCAAGCCTTTATCGATGCTCAGGCAGCCCAGTGTGGCTACTGTTTGAACGGTATGATCATCACTATTCGTGCGTTGCTAAATCATAATGCCCACCCCTCTGCGCATCAGATTCGCACCGCTTTAGAGCATAACCTCTGCCGATGTGGCACCCATGTTGAAATTCTCCAGGCAGCGGAGCGTGCCGTGGTTATTAACGCGGCCGCGTTGCAGGAGGCTTCTCATGAGTGAAGGGGCGGTGCTCCATGGCCAGCAAAAACAGGCCGACATCCCCGCGCTGCTAGAGAAGGCACGTTTTGGTGTCGTGGTGCGTCCACCTTACTACCGGTGGAATGGCGAGCGTTTTGAGAGTGATCGCTTGGTTGGCGTCGATCGCAGTAGCATTGCCTCACTCTCTGGCTCTATTGAAGTCGTGGTGGACGGGAATTTTGTGGCGGTGGTTGCCGATAGTTTGGCCTTGGCGACCGACGCCGCTAAACAGTTGAAGATTGAGTGGCAGGCCGTTCACCAGGCATCCGAAAAAGTGCCTGAAGGAGGTCAAGGGCCCTCTGAGTCGCCTCTTGTAAAGCCTAACCAGTCGTCCATGCATTCGAACCATGCGTATGGCTGGCCGAGTCGCATGCGCTGGGGCAATCACCCCAGTTGGGTAATTGCCGATTGTCGCGACCAACAATTGAGCGTGTGGGGGCAAACCGTCACCCCTGCGGCGCTGAAACAGGATTTAAGCCGGTTAACCGCGCTGGATATTAGCCAGATTGAGCTTTACAGCGCCGACGGTAAGCACGCATCAAATCAGGCCTCAGGGCTGGGTCGCCACAGCGGTGACGATGCCGCCGTGGATGCGGCGCTGATGTCGCGGACGGTGGGCGGCCCGGTAGCCGTTTGGCTCGATGCCCACTACGCCAAGGACGCTCAGGCATTAGGCCAAGCGCAGCGAATTAGCCTAAACGCAGACATTGCCAGTAGTGGTGAGATAGCCCGTTATCACTATCAGCAGGCCAACCTCACGGGGGAGGTGGCTGGCGTAGGGTTGCTGTTAAGCGGTAGGGCCGCGATAACCACCGCTAGCGCTGAGGCCACCACCGGTGAGCAAGACACAACGCCATTCTCGCCCTATGTATTTCGCGACCAATACCTTGCCGCACGCTCCCAGCCAGCGTCACTCTCCACTAATGCCACCTTGATGGGGATACAGCAGACGTTTGCGCGGGAGTCTTTTTTAGATGAGGTTGCCCGCGAGAGCGACCAAGACCCTGTCGCGCTGCGGCTTCGCCATCTTGACGATGCCCGTGGCATAGAGTTGATAGAGTCCGTGGCTAAACGGGCCGAATGGCCAAGGGCATCCAATCCATCAGCGGACGCTTTACCCCAGGATCTACTGCGCGGGCGGGGCTTTGCCTACTCGCAGTTGCCCGATCGGAATCAGCGCGTGGAATCGGGAGTGCGCTCTGCCTGGATTGCCGATGTTGAGGTCAATCGTGTTACCGGTGATGTTCAGCTTACCCGTTTGGTGGTGGGGCAGGACGCTGGCCCTGATGTGGATACTGATCGCCTTCAGCAAACGCTACAGGCCCGGGTATTGGGCGAAGCGCGCCCCCTTTTGGGGCAAGCGCCCAGTTTCGACGAGTGGGGTGACGGCAGTCGTACGCTAACGAAAAGTGACTATTCAGCGGGCTTACCAACCAGCGCTTCTTCGTCAAGCCCTGCTGAGGAGGGTGTTAATCACAGCGTCAGTAAAGATGTATTAAGCGGTGCGGAGCTATCGCCGGGTGTTGCGGTAATCGCCAATGCGCTTTTTGATGCCACCGGCCTGCGTTTTCGCCAACCACCGTTTACCGCCAAACGTGTGCGCCAGGCACTCGAAGCTTCGTCCATCGAGGAGGCAGGGCGCCCATCTACATTGAAACCGACGCGGTCAGTGAAACGTCGCTGGTTAGCCGCTGCAGCGTTTACCACCATTGCGGGCACTGCGGCCGTGGCGTGGCCGTGGAAAGGGGCCATTGCGCCTGTCTCACGGCCAGCCGCCAACCTTTATTCCGCCGAGACCATTGAACGCGGGCGACTCGTGGCGGCTGCAGGCGACTGCGCGGCGTGTCATACCACAGAGGGTGGCGTGACCAATGCCGGTGGGCGTGAATTTGAAACCCCTTTCGGGACGCTCTACAGCACTAACATTACTCCGGATGAGGCGACGGGGATTGGTCAGTGGTCTTACGCAGCCTTTGAACGCGCCATGCGCCATGGCATTAGCCGTGATGGCAGCCACCTGTATCCCGCGTTTCCCTATACGGCGTTTGCCAAGACCAGTGATGCCGATTTACAGGCGCTTTACGCCTACTTAATGGCTCAACCTCCTGTCGCGACTGAAAAAAACGCCAATGCGCTCACGTTCCCCTTCAGCGTGCGTAGCTTAATGGCAGGCTGGAATACGCTTTATCACGATGCAACCCCTTTCCAGCCTGACCCCATGCAAAGCGAACTGTATAACCGGGGAGCCTATCTCGCCGAAGGGTTGGGCCACTGCAGCGCCTGCCATAGTCCCCGCAATGCCATGGGGGCTGAGAAAAACGGCGAGGCGTATTTTGCCGGTGCCTTTGTAGATGGTTGGGAAGCACCACCGCTTAATACGCTGTCGCGTGCGCCCATCCCGTGGAGTGAAGCATCGCTCTACGACTATCTGCGCCACGGTGAATCTGAGTTTCACGGCGTTGCCTCTGGCCCTATGGCCCCGGTGGTAGCGGGGTTGGCGGAGCTACCTGAATACGATGTGCGGGCGATTGCTCACTATGTGGCCGCCCAAATGCAGGCACCAACCGGGAATAGCGATGCGGCGATGGCGGACGCTACGCAGCGCGTAACCAGTACAGCCGTTAGCTCAACAGGGCTGGAGGCAGGGGAGCGGCTCTTCGAGGGCGCCTGTGCGGCGTGCCATGTCGATTCTGGCGTTCCTACCTTTTCGAGGGCGAGCACTAATCTGGCGCTGAATACCAATTTGCACAGCGACCATCCCGATAACGTTATTCAGTCAATTTTGGGCGGTGTTCATGCCGAACACGTCCCCGGTATCGGCAGCATGCCAGGCTTTGCCGACAGCTTTAGTAATACCCAGGTCGCTGATTTGACGACCTATCTCCGAGCGCGCTTTGCTCCTGAGAAAGCACCTTGGCAACAAGTAAAACAACGCATCACAGAGTTACGCCAGCCTCACTACAACAACACTCACTCTACTCCCTGACGTAATAAAACGAGGTGGATTATGAAACGCAGTAAATGGATATGGCTAGTATGGGCAGTTGTCCTGCTGAGCTACCTAGTGCCTTACACCCTCCTAAGCGGGGTCGCGTTCTGGTACGGCAGCTTCCTGTTTTGGATGTTGGCAGGGCTGATCATCATTGCGCTGAATGTGTTTATCACTAAAGATTTTGAGGAGCACAGCAATGACTGAGTCACTCATCTGGTGGTCCATTGCCATCTATTTATTGATCGCTATTGGCATTGCGATCATGTCTCGCCAAGGCCCTTCCGAAAGTATGTCGGGATACTTCCTGGGTAACCGACAAATGAACGGCTTTGTCTCGGCGCTGAGTTACAGTGCCACTACCTACAGTGCTTTTATGATGGTGGGCTTGGCAGGTCTTACCTATGCCGGCGGCGTGGGAGCGCTCGGTTTTGAAATCATCTATTTTGCCGGTGTATCGCTTGTGGCTATCTTCGGGCCAAAATTCTGGGCGGTGGGCAAGAAGTTTGGCTTTGTCACCCCCAGCGAAATGTTGGGCCACCGCTACAACAGCAAACATGTGGCCATGGCTGTCTCGATTGCCAGTTGTATCTTCCTGATTCCCTATTCAGCCGTTCAGCTCGCAGGTGTCGGTTACCTGTTACAGGGGATTACTGATGGCGCGATTACTTTTACGACTGGGGTGGTACTGGCCACTGCCATTGCCATCTTCTTCTCCTATATCGCGGGCATTCGTTCGGTGATGTGGACCGACTCGCTCCAGGCCATCATGATGATTGTTGCCTCAACCCTGGTGGCCTTCTTGGTGATCCAAGGCCTGGGTGGTTTCGGCGCACTATTCGATACGCTGGCAACGGAACATCCACAGTCGCTGACGGTGCCCGGCCCTGGCTTGTTCAGCTTTGTCACTTTCCTGGGGCTTACTATTCCCTGGTTCTTCTTTAGCATTTCCAACCCGCAGGTCAGTCAACGCCTGTTTATGCCTTCCTCGCTGCGCTCCATGCGCCACATGCTGATTGGCTTCCTGGTATTTGGTTTTATCTACACCATGGTCTCTGTGCTTTGGGGCTTCTCTGCTTTAGCCGCATTCCCAAGTCTTGCAAGTGCAGATTTAGCCACGCCTACGCTGCTGGCCTCGGAGTTTGTACCGCCAGTATTAGGGGTGATCGTGATGATCGGCATCATGGCGGCTGCGGTCTCTACTATCGATTCGATCATGCTGACCTTGGCCTCTATGGTTTCCCGCGACGTCTATGCCAACGTCAAACCGAACGTCAGTGAAAAGCGCCAACTGCTGGTGGGCAAGTTCGTGGTGCCAGTGATCGCACTAATGGCGCTGGCCTTTGCCGAGCTGCAGCTTGACCTTATTGCAGTGCTGTCGGTGGCCGCTTCCTCCGGTCTGGTAGCGATGGTGCCGGCACTTACCGGTGCCTTCTATTGGAAGCGCGGTACTGGCGTCGGTGCACTGGTAAGCGTAGTGGGCACCAGCGCCTTTGTGCTGTTGATGTATGCCACTGGCAATTCTCTATTGGGCCTACCCGCTGGCGTTTGGGGCATTGTGGTCGCTAGTGTGCTGTTTGTTGGCGTTAGCCTTATGACCAAACCTCATCAAGCCTCTTCGGACGCCTTCTTTACCGCCATCTCGGAAGAGCTGAGTAAAAAGAGCCGTACTACCACCGATCAAGCGACGAAAGAAGCGGCTGCCTAATTGACGTTCAGCTTTGAACCGATAACACCACAGAGCGCTTGGTGTGCCCAAAGGTGAGCACGAGCGCTCTCAGCTAACACTCCCCAGTATGCTATAGCTGTGCTTTCGCCTGGGGAGTTAGGAGTATGTATGGATCACGCAAGCTTTGCCGAAATTTGCCTCCATCAGCTAAAAATGTCCGGCGTACATGAAGGCGAAAAACTCGTCGTACTGACCCAGGGTAGCGAACGCCTTAATTATGCGGATGCCTTTATGGCGGCGGGACAGCGTTTAGGCGCCAATATGTACCACATGCGGTTACCCGCGCCGTTACCTACCGGTGGCTGGGCCGTGGGAACAACGGGGCTTGCTAGCATGCCCGATGCGGTGGAAGCGCTGAAAAACTGCGACATGTTGATCGATTGTATTTTCCTGCTGTTCTCTCCCGAGCAAATGGCGATCCAAGCCGCGGGTACGCGCATCTTGACGGCGGTTGAACCGCCAGAATTACTGGCCAGAATGTTGCCCACCAAGGAACTAAGGGAAAAGGTTGAACTGGCCGCCGCGCTGCTGGAAAAAGCCAAAGTGATGCGCATCACCTCGCGCCATGGCACTGATGTCACCTATCAACTGAATACTTATGAGACGGTTGCTGAATATGCCTGTACTGACGAACCGGGGCGTTGGGATCACTGGCCCTCTGGCTTTGTGTTTACCGGAGGGGATGACGATGGCGTTGATGGCACCATTGTGGTGGCGCCGGGCGATATTCTGCTACCCCAGAACATATATGTCAGAGAGCCCATTACCTACACCATTGAAAAGGGCTGGATTACCGGCATACGCGGTGGGCTCGATGCGGAGCTAGTGAAATCCTATATGGATAGCTTTAACGACCCGCGCGGCATGGGCATGAGCCATGTTGGCTGGGGCATGAACCCGAACGCCAAATGGCACCGCATGGTGCCGGGGGAGTTCCCGGGGGGCATGGGGATGGAGCCGCGCAGCTTTTATGGCAACGTGATGTTCTCCACCGGCCCGAACAGCGAGCTAGGTGGCACAAATGATACCGCCTGCCACTTGGATATCCCGATGCGTAATTGCTCATTGTTTCTTGATGATGAACCCATCGTGATTGATGGTGATATTGTCGTAAAAGAGCTGCAGATGGACAGAAACTGACAGGCAAGCAATACATAGTGCGAAGAATGGTGCGAAGATGAACGCAACGATGCCATTGTACGTTTAAGTATGCCGCTTGCCGCTTGCCGCTTGCCGCTTGCCGCTTGCCGCTTGAATATGACCTAACCGATAGCGCCGCTCCTGTCCATGGGGGAATCCTCCATGGGCATTGCTGTGTCTCGATGCCAAAAGATATCTCCCATAGTTGACTTTGCTATGCCTATGTTAGGTTGATATTCAACGCTAATTGTCCTCCCCGGAAATTGTAATGCGCTACAAACTCACCTTATGGTCATTAATAAGTATTAGGAAAAAAATATAAACCAATAGGGGGCCCGGGGATGTGTGGAGGTATGTGTTGAATCGAGCACTTACCTTGGCGCAACGGGACTTTTACCGGGGAATGTGTATGAATGAGACCCTTGCAGATGCTGGGGGCACGACGGCGGCAGCGGCAGAAGTGCCGTCGAGTTTTGCCCGCTTCGTCAATGTCCAAAAGAGCTATGACGGTGTTGAACTGGTCGTCAAGGACTTCAATCTTGATATCCGCAAGGGTGAATTCGTCACCCTGCTAGGCCCTTCGGGCTCTGGAAAGACCACCTGTCTGATGATGATGGCAGGCTTCGAAACCCCCACCCATGGTGAGATTCTACTCAACGACGAGCCAATTAGTGGCTTGCCGCCGCACAAGCGTGGCATTGGCATGGTCTTCCAGAACTATGCGTTATTCCCGCACATGACGGTGGCCGAGAATCTTGCTTTCCCGCTTGAGGTGCGCCATCTCAGCAAAGCGGAGATCAAGGAGAAAGTGGCTAAGGCACTGGCCATGGTACGCCTGGAAGAGTTTGGTGATCGCCGCCCGGCGCAGCTCTCTGGCGGCCAGCAGCAACGGGTGGCATTGGCTCGTGCGCTGGTCTTTGAGCCTGATCTGGTGCTGATGGACGAACCGCTGGGCGCGCTGGACAAGAATCTTCGCGAAGAGATGCAGTACGAGATTAAGCGCATTCACGCCCGTCTTGGGGTAACCATGATTTACGTCACCCACGACCAGACCGAAGCACTGACCATGTCTGACCGGATTGCGGTCTTCAACGATGGCATTGTGCAGCAGTTGGCCTCTCCGGACGAACTCTACGAACGACCGGAAAATGCCTTTGTGGCGTATTTCATCGGCGAGAACAACCGCTTGGTGGGTGACGTTATCGAGCACCTCGGTAGTGACTGCAAGGTGCGCCTGGATAGCGGCGACATGGTGATTGCCAAAGCGGTGGCGTCGGGCGACGTAGGCTCGCGTACGACGCTATCACTGAGACCCGAGCGGGTCAGCATCCTGCCGGATGATACCGACGGCGCGCAGTTCGACAACCAGTTCACTGCTACGGTGCAGGAGGTTATCTACCTTGGCGACCATCTACGCACGCGGGTGTCGGTGTGCGGTAACGAGGACTTTATTTTGAAAACGCCCAATGCCCAAGGGTGTGGGGTGATGCGCCCCGGCCAGCAAATTCAGGTTGGTTGGTCGAGTGCCGATTGCCGCGCGTTGGATGCATGAGCCGGACGGCAGTCAAGTGCGCCGTTTCTCGGTACCTGATGGTGCCGGCGGCGATGACAACAGCAAACGGAGAATCTCTATGAAAATCAGCAATCGCGTTGTTAAGACAAGTATCGCTGCCGTGGGGATGTCGGCACTTGCCGTGGCGGTTAGTGCCCATGCTCAGCAGACGCTGAATATTGTTTCTTGGGGCGGTGCTTACAGCATGAGCCAGCACGAGGCTTACGATAAGCCGTGGATAGAGAAGACGGGTGACGAGATTGTCAATATCGACCGCAGTGGTAACGCTTTGGCCGGTCTGCGTGCTCAATCTCAGGCTGGCAACGTGACCTGGGATTTAGTCGACATGCTCCCCGCCGATGCCATGATCGCTTGTGACGAAGGGCTTATCGAGCCCCTCGACCACGATGAGCTGCTGGCCGACGCCCCGGATGGCACGCCGCCAAGTGAGGACTTCGTCGAGGGGGGCTTGGGGGACTGCTTTGTGGCGTCCATCGTCTATTCCAATATTGTCGCCTTCAATAGCGAGATGTTCCCAGAGGACGCTCAGCCCAGCACCATCGAGGATGTCTTCGACCTGGAGAACTACCCCGGCAAGCGGGCTCTGCTGCGCAAGCCAATTAACAATATGGAATGGGCCTTGATTGCCGATGGTGTCGAGCGTGATGAGGTCTACGCCATGCTTGAGACCGAAGAAGGCGTGCAGCGTGCCTTCGACAAGCTGGATACCATCAAGGATGAAGTCATCTGGTGGGAAGAGGGTGCCCAGCCGCCTCAGCTGTTGGCCGATCAGGAAGTCGCCTTTGCCTCCGCCTACAATGGTCGGATCTTCAATGCCATGGTCACTGAAGACCAACCCTTCGAGATCATTTGGGATGCGCAGGTGTTCGAGCTAGATGGCTGGGTTGTGCCCACCGGCAAGCTCGACAAGGTGAAGGATTATCTCCATTTCGCCACCGATACCCAGCGACTCGCCGATCAGGCTCAGTACATTTCCTATGGCCCGGCACGTCTTTCTTCCTCTGAGCTGGTGTCCACCCATGCCGAAACCGGTATCGATATGACGCCGCACATGCCAACCCACGAACCTAACTTCGCAACGGCACTGCAAAAAGATGACCTGTTTTGGGCTGACTACAACGATGAGCTGACCCAGCGCTTTAACGCCTGGCTATCCCAGTAAGGCGCTGCCGCCGTCCGTCGACAATCGGGCGGCGGCATAACCGATAGCCGATCGTTGCTGATCGCTTTTCTTGCCTGACGGAGAGATCTACGTGTCCGAACCGCTTGCAGCTCCTCTGACAACGGCCGATGGCGTGCCGCTCAAGGTTAGCCTGCGTCGCACCGTACGACGCTCGAAAATCAAGGCGCTGCTGCTGGTTGCGCCGCTACTGGCATTCCTGTTTATCGCCTTTCTGATGCCCTTGTTCGAAATGCTGTGGCGCAGTGTCGATAACCCTGAAGTGTCTACCCATCTATCACGAACCGTTTCAGCGCTGGAAGGCTGGAATGGGGAGTCATTACCCGATGAAGCCGCCTTTGCCGCCTTGGCTGAGGACCTTCGTGTCGGACAGCAGGAACGCAACCTGGGGTTGTTGTCCAGCCGGCTGAACTATGAAAAGTCGGGCATGCGTTCGACCATTAGCCGCACGGCGCGACGTGTTGGTAGGCTGGAACCGCCGTATCGCGAGTCTCTGATCGAGGTCAACGATACCTGGGGAGAACTCGATACCTGGAAGCTGATCCAGCGTGAGGCGTCGCCCTACACCATTTCGTATTATCTGGCAGCGGTCGACCGTCAGTTGAACGCGGACGGCGAGATCGCCAAAGTGCCGGAACATATGCAGATCCACGCCACCCTGTTTTGGCGAACGCTATGGATGAGCGCTGTCATCACGGGCCTGACGCTAGCGCTCGGTTTTCCGGTGGCCTTTCTGCTGGCGAACCTGCCGACGCGTCACTCCAATCTGCTGATGATCCTGGTACTGCTACCGTTCTGGACCTCGCTGCTGGTGCGCACCACTACCTGGATTGCCATCCTGCAGTCGCAGGGGGTGCTCAATGACGTGATGGTAGCCCTCGGCGTGATCGCCGATGAGGCGAGGTGGCAGATGATCCACAACAAGATGGGCACGATCATCGCCATGACGCATATTCTGCTGCCTTTCATGATTCTACCGCTTTACTCGGTGATGAAGACCATTCCACCCAGCTATATGCGCGCCGCGCGCTCGTTGGGCGGCAAGCCGTTTCTCAGTTTTCGTCGAGTCTATTTTCCGCTGACCATCCCAGGCATCGCCGCTGGTGGCATCTTGGTATTCATACTGTCGATTGGCTACTACATCACACCGGCGTTGGTGGGTGGGCAGTCGGGTCGCTTCATCACTAATTACATCGCCTACCATATGCAGACATCGCTCAACTGGGGACTGGCGGCTGCGATTGCCTCCATCCTGCTGTTCGTGGTGATTATCTGTTATTTGGTATTCAATCGTCTGATCGGCGTCGACAAGGTCAAGCTGGGGTAAACGATGGCTATTCCTTCCTACGCCACCCGTGGCGAGCGCATTTGGCATTACATCTTTCTGGCTATCTGCGGCCTGGTGTTCCTATTCCTGATCGGGCCGCTATTGGTGATCATACCGCTGTCATTCAACGCGCAGCCCTACTTCACCTTCAGTAAGGAAATGCTGACTTTCGACCCAGCCGGTTATTCGTTGCGCTGGTATCAGGACTTCTTTACATCGAGTGAGTGGCTCAATGCCATCAAGAACAGCTTTATCATCGGTATTGCGTCCACGCTGCTAGCCACAGTGCTAGGGACGGTGGCGGCGTTAGGGTTGTCGAGTCGGCATATGCCAGCGCGTGGCGCGATCATGGCGCTGTTGATCTCGCCGATGATCGTGCCGTTGATCATCTCAGCGGCGGCGATGTTTTTCTTTTTTTCCAAGGTCAATCTCGCCCAGACCTACGTAGGCGTGATCCTGGCCCACACGGCGCTCGGCATTCCCTTCGTGGTCATCACCGTAACCGCTACGCTATCGAGCTTCGACACCACGCTGATCCGCGCGGCGCATAGCCTCGGCGCTAACCCGACACGGACCTTCTTTAAGGTGGTGCTGCCACTGGTAACACCAGGGGTGGTATCAGGAGCGTTGTTTGCTTTCATTACGTCCTTCGACGAGGTGGTGGTGGTGCTGTTCATTGCCGGGCCCGAGCAACGTACCATGCCGATTCAGATGTGGTCGGGCATTCGCGAGCAGATCAGCCCAACGATTCTCGCTGTGGCGACCCTGCTGGTGCTGCTCTCGATGCTGCTGCTTACCACACTTGAGCTGCTACGCCGTCGCAGTGAGCGTCTGCGGGGGCTCTCTCCCGACTAAGCCCAAGCAGCGTTTTTACCGCGCCGGTTTGATGCGAAAACTAAAGGTCTTTGACCAACCTAAGCGCGTCGTAGATGGCCGCGTGAGTATTGCGGGACTCGACGGCATCACCGATACGGAACAGTTGGAAGCTGCCATCCGGATTGCGCGTTATGCTCTGGGGGGCGCCCACGATTAGGTCATCGTAATTCACCTCGCCGCGGTTGCTGGAGTGCGGCTTTAGCTCAAAATAGAGTTCGGCCATCGGTGTAATGCCGTAGTTGACCACCACTTGGTCGATGCGCCGCTCATACCCCTTATCCTGCTGGCCGTGAACAACATAATCGCTGGTGATTTCGGCGAGCAGTTGGTTGCCGTCGCGCTGCACGGACTTCAGTCGGTAAGTCGGTGTGAATATGACGTTGGCGCGCTGTAGGGAGCGCATGTAGGGCACCAGGTTCATGGCCATGATCTCTGCGGAGAAGGTGCGGTCCGGCGTCATAATCTCAAGCTCTGCTCCCGTGGCGGCAATGATCTCTGCCGCCTGCAAGGCGGCATGGTCGCCTGCATCGTCGAACAGTAATACCCGCTTGCCCGGCGGCACGTGCCCGGAAAGAATGTCCCAGGTGTTGATCACTAAGTCGTGGCCGACGGTGGGTTGGTCTTCCATGGGGTAGCCGCCGGTGGCCACGATCACCACATCAGGTTTTTCGGCGAGCACGTCCTCGGCTTCGGCCCAGACGTTGTAGCGGATCTCGACACCGAGTGCCTCGCAGCGCGACAGACGCCAATCGATGATGCCCAGCATCTCGCGACGTCGCTCACTCTGCGCCGTGAGCCGTATCTGCCCTCCAGCATCGCTGGCAGCTTCTAATATCACCACCGAATGGCCACGCTCGCCGGCAACACGAGCGGCTTCTAATCCCGCTGGACCTGCGCCGATAATGACGACTCGCCGTTGCTGTGCCGCTTTGGAAATGGTGTGGGGCATGCTGGTTTCACGCCCGGTGGCCGCGTTATGGATGCAGTAGGCGGCACCGCCTTGATAGATGCGGTCAAGGCAGTAGTTGGCGCCAACGCAGGGGCGGATCTCTTCCTCTCGCCCCTCTACGATTTTGCGCACGATGTGCGGGTCGGCCATGTGGGCACGGGTCATGCCGATGATGTCGACCTTGCCGGAGGCGATGGCATAACGGGCAGTGGCGACATCCTGGATCTTGGCGCCATGAAAAGTGGGGAAATCGGTCTCACGACGTATTTCTCCGGCAAAATCCAGGTGCGGGGCGCTGGGCATGCCTTGGATGGGAATCACGTCGGTGAGCCCCGCGTCGGTGTCGATGTGGCCGCGAACCACGTTGAGGAAGTCTATCAGGCCGCTACTCTTCAAGCGTCGTGAGATCTCCAGCCCATCACTGGATGTCAGTCCACCCGATAGCATTTCGTCGCCGGTATAGCGAACGCCGACGATGAACGCCTCACCAACTCGCTGGCGAATGGCGCGCAGCACGTCAAAGGTGAAACGCAGTCGGTTATCGAGATCCCCACCATAAGGTTCCTCTAAGGTATTGGTCAGTGGCGACCAAAACTGATCCATCAGGTGGCCGTAGGCCTGCAGCTCGATGCCATCGAGACCGGCAGCGTGCATGCGTTCGGCAGCATCGGCGTAGTCACGGATCAAACGTTCGATATCCCAGTCCTCGACCTGTTTGGGAAAGGCGCGGTGGGATGCCTCGCGGCGATGCGAAGGCGACACTGCTGGCAACCAGTCACCTTTGTCCCAGCGGGTACGTCGGCCCAAGTGAGTCAGTTGGATCATTACCGCGGTACCGTGCTCGTGGCAGGCATCGGTCAGCTCACGCATCCAAGGTACGACTTCATCCTTATAGGCGAGAATATTGTTGAACACCGGCGGGCTGTCTTTTGCTACCGCCGCGGATCCTGCCGTCATGGTCAGGCCAAGACCTGCCTTGGCCCGTTCGACGTGGTAGGCACGGTAGAGTGCTTTGGGCATCCCATCCTCAGGATAAGCGGGCTCATGAGCTGTCATCATAAGCCTGTTTTTTAGGGTCAGGTGTTTGAGTTGGAAGGGCTGCAACAGCGGATCGTTAGCCATGGGTAGCACTCTATTTTGTTGTGTATTTAACAAAGTTAGGTGCCGATGTTCATATCTGTCAATTTAATGTTCATTGGTGTACGTTGGCGGGGCGGTAACTGACATAAACCCGTCGCTTATCGTATCGGCCGACTACTCTTCTATGTACCCATGGCGGGCATGGAAGCGTTGCAGCTCCCTTGCGTCAGGAGACTGGCCGGTGAATATTGCGACATAGGCGGGGATGCGCTGCATGCGTACTTTGATCGGCTCCTGCGTCTTCATCGAGATATAGCCGATCTGGGTTAGGTAGATCGTGCGGCCACGAACGTTGGCCGCCAGTGAATCATAACCGTAGCGCTGGAACATGCGTGTCAGGGCTTCGATACGTGTGGCATCGGCAGTCTCGATTTCACTCACCACCGGCGCCGACTGCAGTGCCCAACTGCGCATGGCGAACTCTAGCGGGGAGTCGAATAAGTTAGGGTCTAACCAGCAGTCGAAGACATTAAGCATCGCCTCGACGATATTCTCGGCATAAGCTTCAGTCTGATGCACTAGTCCCTGGGTGTTCTTTTCACGCCAGCGTGCGATCAGTGCTTCCAGCAGTGACTCACGGTCCTTAAAGAACCAGTAGAAACTGGTCCGAGAAAGCTTTAGGCGCTTGGCCAGGGGCAGAATGCGGACGCTATCGATGCCCGATTCCAGTAGCGTCTCAAACGCTGCATCAAGCCAGACGTCTTGGGAGCCCTTGGTGGCGGACGTATTGGGGGAGGGCATGGGGCTAACCTTTAGGAGTGTTGCGATGCAGTGTACACATGTGTCTTTTATGTGTACACGTGGTTAGCGTTCTCGGCTGAGTTCTGGTGAAGGTGACAATCAATCTCTATGCACGCCGCTAAACAAGTCTGGCCCGCATAAGCGGGCCAGATGGATGGGGAAATTACTCTGCAAACGTCAGCCTTGCGCTAACTGTAACACGGGAGCCTCGTGGCCTAGATTCTCAAGCATGCGGGCGGCGTACCAATTGACAAAGTCGATAACACCGAACTCATAGGTTTCGGAATAAGGCCCAGGCTGATAAGCCTTTGAGTTGATGCCGCGCTGGTTCTCTTCGGCGAGCTGGCGATCCTGGTCGTTGGTGGCATCCCATACTCGGCGAAGCTGCTCGGGATCGTAGTCGACGCCTTCTACGGCATCCTTGTGAACCAGCCATTTGGTGGTTACCACGGTTTGCTGCGGACCAATTGGCAATACGCGAAATACCACCGCGTGATCGCCCATGAAATGGTTCCATGAGTTGGGCAGGTGAAGGATACGCAGTGAGCCCATATCGGGGCTTGATAAACGTCCCATCAGTTTCTTGCTGCCGGGCTTACCATCCATTGTCATGGAGACAATGCCATCCAGCAGTGGCGTACGCGTCAGGCGGTTGCGTTTACCAAGCCGCTTTAACTGGTAGGGCACCTGCTCGGCATCCCAATCTGCTTGTTTACGTGCCACCAGCGCTTTATAAGCGGGTGTTGCGCGGGGGTCGTCGGTATCATCAAACTCCTGCAACGAATTAAGCAGTTCAGGGTGGGCGCCGTTACAGTGGTAGCACTCGCGGTTGTTTTCGATCACGAGTTTCCAGTTGGCTTGCTCGACGATGCTGGATTCGGTGGCAACCTTGACGTTGTCCATCTGGTACGGCTCGAGATAGTGCTCAAGCGTTGTCAGAAAATCGTCAATGGCAGGTGGTTCATCGCTCAGGTTGATAAAGATGAAGCCGCCAGCTGTTTGGACGTTGACCGGCTTGAGGCCAAACTGGTTGAGGTCGAAGTCAGTGCCCATGTCGCTACCGGCAAACAGCAATCGGCCATCAAGCTCGTAAGTCCACTGATGATACGGGCAGACGAGTTTTGCTACCTTGCCCTTATCTTTAACGCACAGACGCGAACCGCGATGGCGGCACACATTGTGAAACGCATGAATAACGCCTTCACTACCGCGCACAATAACAATGGGGTTGTCGCCAATATCCAAGGTGATGAAGTTACCCTTGGTGGGGATCTCGCATGTCATGCCTGCGAACAACCACTCTTTTTCGAAAATCTCTTGCATATCAAGAGCAAACAGTCGGGCATCGTTATAAAACGGTTGCGGAAGAGAAAAGGTACGCGCCCTTTCCTGCAGCATATGGGCCGTTGACTCACGAGCCGCAGTGAGTGGGTCGTCCATCATATTAGAAACACTTTTTTCCATACCAGTATCCTCGTAAACCTCCGCTTTCCCCTCAAGGGCTGCGTGGCGGCCGTTAGTCAAGATTGTTTATCTTGTTGTTCTGTTGCGTAACCTGGCGTTTTATTCGAATGGGGCCTGATGTCAGTGTCTGATTGTGTTGCAGGCTAACCCCTACCAGTTATCTGCCCGCGACATCAGGTGGCGTAACGGCGACTAAAGAAGAGCTTTCTAAGCAATAAAGAGTGGCACGAGGTAAGTGCGCGTCGTTGTCAGGTAAGTCGGCTAAGAGGAGCGTCCCCAAAATGCACATCAACGGTGCTGGGCTATAGCGAATATGGTTCGGTAATGCATAGCGATGAAGGCTGGTCAGGCAGAGGCGATAATGACAACTAATTTCTTTAACCCGGTCACGACCCAAACCTGGACTAACGGCCGCCACCAGGTACGTTGCGTTAAGGTGATCCAAGAAACCCAAGATGTACGCACGTTCTGTTTTATGGCGGAGCAACCCGTACTGTTCTTCTTCAAGCCTGGCCAGTTTGTGACCCTTGAGCTTGAGATCGATAATCAGCCGATCATGCGCTCCTATACAATCTCAAGCTCACCCTCTATTCCTTACAGCTTTTCGATCACTGTTAAGCAGGTGCCGGGAGGCAAGGTTTCCAATTGGCTGCATGCCAATTTAAAAATAGGCGACGAGCTGGTGGTGCATGGGCCAGTCGGTAACTTTAACTCGATCGACTTTCCCGCCGAGAAAGTGTTGTTCCTCTCTGGCGGTGTTGGCATTACCCCTTTAATGTCCATGACACGTTGGCTTTTTGATACTAATGCCGCTGTGGATGTTGAATTTATACATAGTGCTCGAGCTCCCCGCGATGTCATTTATCATCGTGAATTGGTGCATATGTTTTCGCGTATCCCCGAATTCAAACTGCATATTATCTGTGAGAGTAAAGAGGATATTGGTGAGGCATGGGCTGGCTACCGGGGGTATCTCACCGAGCCGCTGTTTGAATTAATGGTGCCGGACTTTATGGAGAGGGAGATCTTTTGTTGCGGCCCGACTCCCTACATGAACGCCATCAAGCGTATTTTGCAGCACCATAACTTTGATATGAGCCATTATCACGAAGAGTCGTTTGGCGCCATGCCTGTCGACGTTCGTGATGATGTGCGTGAGCTGGCCGAGCAAGCAGAAGTCGATGCTGAAAATGTTGATAGCAATGACTTGCACTGCATTGAGTTCGCATCGACCGGCAAAAGTGTGCGCATTCAGCCTGGCGAAACAGTGCATGCAGCCGCGGCGAAGTTGGGTCTGCATATCCCCAAAGCATGTGGTATGGGGATATGCGGTACTTGCCGTGTAGAGCTCAAGTCGGGGGAGGTAGATATGGAGCATAACGGGGGCATTACGGATGAGGATGTCGCAGAAGGATACATTCTATCTTGCTGCAGTCGTCCTAAAGGGGACCTCGTCGTCGATTTTTAACGCAGTCATTTTTTAATACTTCAGTAAAGCGCCCTTTATGGCTTTTGCCGTTTAGGGCGCTTTTTTATGGGTAATCAATGACGATCTATCTGCGCAGCCTGGCTAATTGATGTCGATGTCGCAAATGCATCGAGTGGTGACGTCAACAAGTATCTTGGGCTAGGAAACCAACGATAGTATCGCGGTAAGAAAACGTTGATAGGAACCTTGGTTGATAGAAACTCTGGTTGATAGAAAGCTTGGTTTGTCAGCGTTAAAGAGAACGTCCAGCACTTAATAAAAAAGTCACTCATCAGGAGGCGATAATGCTTCAAAGTAATTTTTCCCCAAAAGCACGTTTGGCCAGTTACGACAGTTTGCTTGCAGAAGCAATTGCTGAAGAAACGGTACGCCAAGAAGCGCATATTGAGCTGATCGCCTCCGAAAATTACACCAGTCAACTTGTCATGGAAGCGCAGGGTACCCAACTGACTAACAAGTATGCGGAAGGCTATCCAGGCCGTCGCTACTACGGTGGTTGTGAATTCGTCGACAAGGTTGAGGCCTTAGCCATTGAACGTGCCTGCAACTTATTTAGTGCCAATTATGCCAATGTGCAGCCGCATTCCGGTGCTCAGGCAAATGCCGCTGTGTTTATGGCGCTGGTCAAACCTGGCGATACTATTCTAGGTATGAGCCTTGCCCACGGCGGCCATTTAACCCACGGCGCCGCCCCGAACTTCTCGGGCAAACACTACAACGCTGTTCAGTACGGCCTCAAGCCGGAAACCGGTGAGATCGATTACGAAGAAGTTGAGCGTTTGGCCCGTGAGCATCAGCCGAAAATGATCATTGCCGGTTTCTCTGCCTACTCTCGCGTGGTGGATTGGCGTCGTTTCCGCACTATCGCTGATGAAGTGGGTGCTTACTTAATGGTCGACATGGCCCACGTTGCAGGTTTAGTGGCAGCTAACCTTTATCCGAGCCCGCTGCCTCATGCCCACGTCGTCACCACGACTACCCACAAAACGCTGCGTGGCCCCCGCGGTGGTCTGATTCTGTCTGCGGATGGCGACGAGGCGCTCTACAAAAAGCTTAATGGTGCGGTCTTCCCAGGCCAACAAGGTGGCCCATTGATGCATGTTATCGCGGCGAAAGCGGTGGCGTTCAAGGAAGCCATGAGCCAGGAGTTTGTGCGTTACCAGCAGCAGGTGATTGACAACGCCCAAGCCATGGCCAACGTATTCATGGAGCGCGGCTATGATGTCGTGTCGGGTGGTACCGAAGATCATCTTTTCTTAGTCTCGCTTATCCAGCAGGGCGTCACGGGTAAGGATGCGGATGCCGCATTGGGCCGCGCGCATATCACCGTTAATAAGAACACGGTGCCCAACGACCCGCAGAGCCCCTTCGTGACATCGGGTCTACGTATTGGTACCCCCGCGGTCACCACGCGTGGCTTCAATGCCCAAGAGTGTGGCGAACTAGCTGGCTGGAGTTGCGACATCCTAGACGTATTAGCTGCTGGGAGTGATACCGCTGCCATCGAGGCCGAGGTGCTGGCTAAAGTGAGTGACGTGTGTGCCCGGCACCCTGTCTATGCTGAAGCTGTCGCTGAAGCCGTCGAATCTATTGCTTGAATCGGCTTGCCGGCAAGGCCCGGCGCGGCTGAACTAAGGAGACCACTATGCAACGCTATTCCGGCTTCGGCCTGGTCAAGCACGCGCTGAGCCACCATGAAAACTGGGAGCGCCAATGGCGCAATCCCACGCCTAAAAAGCAGTACGATGTGATCATCGTCGGTGGTGGTGGCCACGGTTTGGCCACGGCTTACTACTTGGCCAAAGAATTCGGTGTCAAGAATGTCGCGGTGATCGAGAAGGGCTGGTTGGGCGGTGGTAATACCGCCCGTAATACGACTATCGTGCGTTCGAACTACTTATGGGACGAATCGGCTGCCCTTTACGAACATGCCATGAAGCTGTGGGAAGGGCTTTCCCAAGACCTTAACTACAACGTCATGTTCTCCCAGCGAGGGGTGCTCAACCTGGGGCATACCCTGCAAGATATGCGCGATATCCAGCGCCGGGTTAACGCGAATCGCCTAAACGGCATTGATGGCGAAGTGCTGGACACCAGGGGTGTGCAGGCGCTGGTGCCAATCATGGATTGTTCCAAGAATGCTCGCTATCCAGTGATGGGCGCTTCCTGGCAGCCGCGTGCTGGGGTAGCGCGGCATGATGCTGTGGCCTGGGGCTATGCGCGCGGTGCTGATGCTCACGGGGTGGACATCCTCCAGCAGACCGAAGTTACCGGCTTCAAAATCCGTGACGGTAGGATCTACGGTGTGCACACCAACCGTGGCGATATCGAAGCCAAGACAGTGGGCTGTGTGACCGCCGGTAATTCTGGTGTGTTGGCCAATATGGGCGGCTTTCAGTTGCCTTTGGAATCTCACCCGCTACAAGCCCTGGTCTCCGAGCCGATCAAACCGATTCTCGATACCGTGGTGATGTCTAATCACGTACATGGCTATATCAGTCAGTCTGATAAAGGCGACCTAGTCATCGGCGCTGGCATTGACGGCTATAACGGCTATGGTCAGCGCGGTAGCTATCCTACCGTGGAACACACCCTTCAGGCGATCGTCGAGATGTTCCCGATCTTCTCTAGGGTGCGTATGAATCGTCAGTGGGGCGGTATTGTCGATACCTGTCCGGATGCCTGTCCGATTATCTCTAAAACACCGGTGAAGGGGTTGTTCTTCAACTGTGGTTGGGGCACGGGTGGCTTCAAAGCTACTCCAGGATCGGGTCACGTGTTCGCTGCCAGCTTGGCTAAGGGTGAGATGCACCCCATTGCTGAGCCGTTCTCCATGTTCCGCTTCCATAGCGGTGCGCTGATTGATGAGCACGGCGCCGCCGGCGTGGCCCACTAGGGTTCATACGAGAGGAGTATTCGTCATGTTTTATATCTATTGCCCCTACTGCGGCGAGCACCGTGAGGAAGAGGAGTTTCACCCCAAGGGCCAGGCGCATATTGAGCGACCCAAAGAGCCCGAGGCGTGTAGCGATGAAGAGTGGGGGAACTACCTTTTCTTCCGCAACAACCCCAGAGGGGTGCATCACGAAATGTGGGTGCATGCGGTAGGTTGCCGCAAGTTCTTCAACGTGACGCGTCATACGGTGAGCTACGAGATTCTCGAGACCTACAAAATGGGCGAGCAGCCGACGATAACTGCCGACAGCCAAAAGCAGCCTCGCGAGGCGGCAGCGGTAAGCCATCAGGAAGGAGTGCGGGCATGAGTCAGTCTAAGCAACAAGTGTTCCGCCTAAAGGCAGGCGGCCGAATCGATCGCTCTCGCACGTTGAGCTTTACCTTTAACGGTCAGCGTTACCAAGGGCATCCTGGAGATACCCTGGCTTCGGCGCTGCTGGCTAACGGTGTGGATATCGTTAACCGCAGCTTTAAGTATTCCCGCCCCAGAGGCATCGTCGCCGCAGGCGCTGAAGAACCCAATGGCATTGTTCAATTAGGCAGTACCGAAGCGGCACAGGTGCCCAATGTTCGCGCTACCCAGCAAGCACTGTTTGATGGATTAGCCGCCTGTAGCACCAACGGTTGGCCTAATGTACAGCGCGACTTGATGGGCTTGATAGGCAAGTTAGGTGGGCAATTTATGCCGCCGGGCTTCTACTACAAGACGTTTATGGCACCAGCGTCGATGTGGCTGACCTACGAAAAGTACATTCGCAAAGCGGCAGGTCTGGGCCGTAGCCCTATGGAAGCCGATCCAGACAGCTATGACCACCTTCATCAACACTGCGATGTGCTGGTCGTTGGCGCTGGCGCGGCTGGCTTGTCTGCAGCATTGGCTGCTGCCCGTGGCGGTGCGCGGGTGATCGTTGCCGATGAGCAAGAAGAGATGGGCGGCTCACTGTTGGGTAGCCGCGAAACTCTGGATGGCAAGTCGGCAGACCAGTGGGTTGCTCGAGTGCTTGAAGAGCTAGCCGGATGTGACAACGTCACACTGCTGCCACGCACCACGGCTAACGGTTATCACGATCACAATTTTGTGACACTGTACGAGCGGCGTACTGAGCATCTGGGCGAAACGGCGCCTGTCGTCAATGGCCGCCGCCCGGTACGCTCCCGCATGCATCGAGTTCGCGCTGGTCAGGTGATCTTAGCCACAGGCGCTCACGAGCGGCCATTGGTGTATGCGGGAAATGACGTTCCAGGCAACCTACTGGCAAGCGCTGTTTCTACCTACATTCGACGCTATGGTGTCGTGCCAGGTCGCCAACTGGTGCTCTCTACCAGCAACGATGATGGCTATCGCGCCGCCTTAGACTGGAAGGAAGCAGGCTGCGAGGTGGTGGCGGTTGTTGATGCCCGCGAAGCACCTGCAGGGGATTGGGTCGATGCCGCCCGCGCCCAAGGTATCAAGATCATCACCGGCAGTGCCGTTATCGAGGCGAAAGGCAGCAATCGAGTCACTGCCGCACGGGTGGCCAAGATCGATATTGGCGCTTACCGAGTCAGCGGCCCAGTCCAGGAATTGGCCTGCGACACTATTGCTAGCTCAGGTGGCTATAGTCCGGTCATCCACTTGGCTTCCCATACCGGCGCGCGGCCTACTTGGCGTGACGATATCCTCGGCTTTGTACCAGGGCTAGTGAAGGGCGTTCATGCCTGCGGTGGCGCTAATGGCACCTATGCGTTGGGAGACGTACTTGCTGAGGGGGTTGAGGCTGGTATTAAAGCAGCGGCAGCCACAGGCCACGCGGCTCAGCCGGTTAACCTGCCTAGCGTTGAACGTCTCCAGCAGGGGCCTGCGGTGGCACTTTTCCAGGTTCCCCATGAGAAACCCACGCTGCGCGGGCCGAAGCAATTCGTTGACCTGCAGAACGACGTCACTGCGGCGGGCATCGAACTGGCTACCCGGGAGGGCTTTGAGTCTATCGAGCATATTAAGCGCTATACCGCGATGGGTTTCGGTACCGACCAAGGCAAGTTGGGCAATATTAACGGTATGGCCATTGCAGCTCGCTGCCTGAATCGCTCCATCCCCGAGGTGGGCACCACGGTATTTCGGCCAAATTATACGCCGGTGACCTTTGGCGCCATTGTGGGTCGCCACTGCCGTGATCTGTTCGATCCCGAGCGCTATACCGCTCTTCATCAGTGGCACGTTGAGCGCGGCGCCGAGTTTGAGGATGTCGGTCAGTGGAAGCGTCCCTGGTACTACCCACAGAAGGTGAATGGCAAGACCGAGACCATGCACGAAGCGGTCGCCCGGGAATGTTTAGCGGTGCGCGAGAAAGTGGGTATTCTCGATGCTTCGACGCTTGGCAAGATCGACATTCAAGGGCCGGATGCACGTGAATTCCTGGCGCGTGTCTATACCAACAAGTGGGAGAAGTTGGCAGTTGGTAAGTGCCGTTATGGCTTGATGTGCAAAGATGATGGCATGGTCACCGATGACGGTGTGACTAGCTGTCTTGCTGAAAATCACTTTTTGATGACCACCACCACCGGTGGTGCAGCAGCGATATTGGAATGGTTGGAGTTATGGCATCAGACCGAGTGGCCAGAACTGGATGTCTACTTCTCTTCAGTGACTGACCACTGGGCCACCATGACGATCACTGGCCCCGAAGCACGCAAACTGCTGGCTGAGATGACGGATATCGATCTCGACCGCGATAGCTTTAAGTTTATGGAGTGGCGTGCTGGAAAAGTGGCCGGGGTGCCTGCGCGTGTTTATCGGATCTCCTTTACCGGTGAGTTGACCTTTGAGATTAACGTTCAAGCCAACTACGCCATGCACGTGTGGCAGACCCTGTTCAAGCATGGCGAAAAGTATGGCTTGACGCCCTACGGCACAGAGACCATGCACGTCCTGCGTGCTGAAAAAGGCTTTATTATCGTTGGCCAGGAAACCGACGGCTCGGTAACGCCGGAAGACCTGGGCATGCAGTGGTGCGTAGGTTACGACAAGCCTTTCTCATGGATTGGTAAGCGAGCCCTGACGCGAACGGATACCAAGCGCGAAAACCGCAAGCAGCTAGTGGGGCTCAAACCGAAGGACCCTACGGTGGTGCTGGAAGAGGGCGCCCAGATTGTGTTTGATCCCAAGCATGCGATCCCAATGCCGATGGCAGGGCATGTGACCTCAAGCTACTACAGCCCAATTCTGGACTCTGGATTTGCCTTAGCGGTGGTTAAGGGCGGCCTCAAGAAAATGGGCGAAACCGTCTATCTGCCCATGGCAGACGGCCAAGTTCACGAAGCCGAAATTGTCAGCACCATTTTTTATGATCCCAAGGGAGAGCGCCAAAATGTCTAATGCGGCCACTTTCGATACCCGTACTGATACCGCTATCCCGGTAGAGTCTCCGTTAGCCTTTAGCTACCGTCATAGCGGCGCTCCTCGTGCTGGTAGTTCAAGTCGGGTTCAGCTACGCGAGCGGGCAATGCTTGGGCATCTGATCTTACGAGGCGGTGCTATCGTTCTCGATGAGGCGGTGCGCGATGTGCTGGGGATTAGTCTGCCTGGCAAGCCCCAGGCGCTAGTGCAGGATGCCAGCGGCGAGCGGTCCATTCAGTGGCTTTCCCCTGACGAGTGGCTGGTGATTGTGCCTAGCGGTGAGGAATTCCCGCTAGAGACGCAGCTGCGGGAGCGTTTGGGGGATTCCCATTACGCCATCAGCGATGTCAGCGGTGGGCAGACGGTGTTAGAGATTACCGGAGAGGCGGCCCGCGAGCTGTTGATGAAAGCGGTGATCTACGACGTTCATCCCCGCCATTTTCCCGTGGGCAAAGGTGTTACTACCGTTTTCGCCAAGGCCACGACCATCCTTCGTCGGCCCAGTGAGGAGCGTTGGGAGTTAGTCGTGCGGCGCAGTTTTGCCGACTACTGCTACCGCTGGCTACTGGATGCAGCAGCAGAGTATGGCGTGAACGTAGAACAATAAGCAGGCAGGCCGAAACGCTGTTTCGGCCGCTATCTTCTGCCGCTAACAGAGATACATGCATTATGAGCCGAATGAGTGATACCTGGATACTTGCCGCCCAATGCCCAAGCCGTTTGGGAACGGTGGACGTCGTCACGCGCTTTTTAAAAGAGCAGCAGTGCTATATCACTGAGCTTAACTCTTTCGATGACCGGCTTGGCGGACGCTTTTTCATTCGTGCCGAGTTTCGTCCAGAGCGAGACGACTTCCATGAAGAGCGCTTCCACGCCGATTT
This sequence comes from Halomonas sp. 3F2F, assembly GCF_014897805.1. NCBI lineage: Bacteria > Pseudomonadati > Pseudomonadota > Gammaproteobacteria > Oceanospirillales > Halomonadaceae > Halomonas > Halomonas sp. 3F2F. The sequence continues at coordinate 13,697 of NZ_JABUZE010000158.1, read as the reverse complement.
TACAGCGCGGGCAGGCGAATTCGATATGCAGTTTGAGCTGACGGCGCCGGGCAAACGCACAGGCGCCGTGATTATGGTCTCCAAGGCCGATCACTGCTTGAATGATCTGCTCTACCGTTATCGGACGGGCCAGCTTCCGCTGGATATCAAAGCGGTGATTTCCAACCATCCTGATCTGGAGCCGTTGGCAGCATGGCACGATTTGCCCTATCACTACCTGCCGATCACGCCCGAGACGAAATTGCAGCAGGAAGCGCAGATACGCGAAATCATCGCGGATACTGACGCTGAGCTGGTGGTGCTGGCAAGGTATATGCAGGTACTCTCCCCCTCAATGTGTGAACTATTAGCCGGGCGCGCTATCAATATTCATCACTCGCTACTGCCCGGTTTTAAAGGCGCTAAGCCTTATCATCAGGCGTACGAAAAAGGCGTCAAGCTAGTGGGGGCAACGGCACATTATATTAATAATGACCTTGATGAAGGGCCAATTATTGCTCAAGGGGTCGAGCCAGTGGATCACACCCACTACCCAGAGGATCTGGTTGCCAAGGGAAGGGATATCGAGTGCCTGACGCTGGCTAGAGCGATTAGCTATCACTTGGAACGTCGTGTGTTCTTTTATTCTGGGCGTACAGTGGTGTTTGGTAACTAAGGTTTTTTGCTTATAGCTATTAACGATAAATACACACAGTTATAGCGCGCTTTTATAACGGGGCTACTGTCAGCACCAAGCGTTTTTTAGTTCGCTAGGTAGCCCTTAGTTATGTATAAGCATGCTAATGCGTGCTTAAGAATTTCGGTTTATAAAAATAAAAACTTATCCATAAAAGATAGTTTCGTTTTATTTTTCATCACATCAATAACTTATTAAAACTTTCAGGCGCCGCCTGAGTTTCCCCTGTTTATACGTCAAGAGGTGCTCCAATGCCTATCAGTGTTTTCGACCTTTTTAAGATTGGAGTAGGCCCCTCCAGTTCCCATACCGTAGGGCCCATGCAGGCCGCTTTTAAGTATGTTACATCACTACGCGAAGCCGACCTTCTTGATGAAGTGGCCCGTCTAGACGTTCATCTTTATGGCTCACTGTCAGCGACGGGTATAGGGCACGCAACGGATCACGCGATTATTATGGGGCTAATGGGTGAGCGCCCCGACACGATTGATCCTTTGATTATTGGGCCATCTATTGCGTCGCTTAAAGAGAGTCAGTTATTAGAACTTGGACGCCAAAAAAAAATTGCTTTTGATTGGAATCGCGATATTTATTTCCATGAAGAGAGTTTGCCTCATCATCCTAATGCCATGCGGCTTGCTGCCTTTACACATCAAGGTGAGTTGCTGCATGAAAATATCTACTACTCGGTAGGGGGCGGTTTTGTTGTTGAACAAGCCCAGGTGGATATGCCGTTAGAGGACTTTGATGGGGCAACTATTCCCTACAACTTCGATACAGCTGAAGAACTGCTAGCATTATGTAAAAAAGAGCAGCTGAGTATTAGCCGCTTAATGCTAGAGAATGAGAAAGTATGGCGGACGGAAGACGAGGTCAGAAATGAGCTATGGCGAATCTGGCAAGTCATGTGTGAATGCATTGACAACGGGTTAGCCCATGAAGGGATATTGCCGGGTGGGTTAAACGTGAAGCGCAGAGCTAAGCTATTGCATCAGCGGCTTTTAGCCGCTGAGCAGAATGATTGCCTAATCGCATCGACATTTTCAGCAATGGAGTGGGTCAATATTTTTGCCCTCGCGGTTAATGAAGAGAATGCCGCAGGAGGGCGCATGGTAACGGCGCCCACTAACGGCGCTGCAGGCATTATTCCCGCCGTTCTGCACTACTATATGAAATTTCAGCCCAACGCCTGCGAGAAAAACGTCGTGGATTTTCTGCTAGCGGCAGGTGCCATTGGCATTCTCTGTAAGAAGAACGCGTCGATATCAGGGGCAGAGGTGGGCTGCCAGGGGGAAGTGGGCTCGGCGTGCGCCATGGCGGCAGCTGGCTTAGCGGATGTGATGGGAGGAACGCCCGAGCAAGTAGAGCATGCGGCCGAAATCGGCCTGGAACACAATTTAGGATTAACCTGCGACCCGGTGGGAGGGCTGGTTCAGGTGCCGTGTATCGAGCGCAACGCTATTGCCACCGTAAAAGCCATTAATGCAGCGCAAATGGCATTGCACGGTGATGGTACTCACTTTATATCGTTGGATAAGGTCATTCGCACTATGCGCGACACGGGGAGGGATATGCTTGATAAATATAAGGAAACATCCAAAGGTGGACTGGCCGTCAATGCTATTGAATGCTGATCGCTAATGTATTCGGCAGGGTAGTTAAATTATCAGTCGTTTGGGTGCGCTTCATTGTCGGCATGCCTAACACCGATGACTCCCAAGAAGATTTACTTGATGGCGTTGGTGTTGCGGCGTCAGGACCAATGGCAGAGATGATGCGAGCCCCGGCTATTACGGTATTCAGCTTCTGAAACGTTAGTGCCATGCTGGCAGTATGAAGCCGCTACTTTTTAGTAGCGGCTTTTCTATGTTGGAGTGTTGCAGCATGAGCTTTTCCAACAATACTTGAGAAATTATTGATACTCATACCATTAGTAGGGTGTACTTACGGTTATCCACTTTTCGAGTGGTTGCTCCATGGAAATGTGACTGGCTCTAACGCTGGCAGCGTTGTTTTGCACGGCATGACCATGTTCCCTGGAGGTTTACTTGTCTCAAGATTACCAACCACTCGGTATGCCATAAAGCTATGAAATACACAGATTCCTCTATTACGCGTAAGTTAAAATTTCATCAGCTAATGGTCTTTGAGCAGGTCGTTTTAAGCGGCTCAATGCTACGAGCTTCCCAGGTGCTCAATCTGACACAGCCAGCCGTTAGCAAAGTGATACATGATTTAGAAGTGTATTTTGACAGCCCGCTTCTCGTCAGGGGAAACCGAGGGGTAGTTCCCACTGAGCTAGGTGAGCTTGTTTTGAAACGTGCAAAGCTGCTGATGGCAGAGCTGCGTAGTCTGACAGACGAAGTGAATGCTTTTCAGGAGGGAACTAGCGGTCATGTCGTCGTCGGCACGTTGATTTCGGCTTCAGTTTCCTTACTTCCAAAAGCAATTCAGTTGCTTAAGCAAAGAGCACCCAACGTCATGGTATCTTTGCGTGTCGGCCAGATGGATCAACTGTTTCCGGCAGTGGAAGTGGGCGACGTTGACTTAGTGGTTGGACGTGTCCCTGATGATTGGCGTTGGCGAGATGAGGCTAATAGCCTTACGGTGGACACTCTCTACAGTGAAGAGTTATGCATAGTCGCTGGCTCGAAACATCCCCTACACGAAAGCCAATCGCTGACCCTTGAGAAGTTACATTCTTTTCCATGGGTTCTGCCTACTCGAGAGTCATTACTAAGACGTACTGCCGATAAGCTTTTTGCTGAAGAGGGTTTGTCTGTTCCCAGCAATGTGGTGGAGTCTTTATCCATTCTGACGAATTTAACCTTGATGCAAGATCAAGAAACCGTTGCGTTGATGCCTTACGAGGCGGCTTCGCCTTTCGCAGAGGCGGGGCTACTCAAGGTTTTTAAGCTTGGAAAGTCGCTGGCTTTTGGCGATATCGGTTGCTTTTCCGCTTCTGGTCGAGAGTTAGGCCCTGCTGCAAAACTGTTTCGTGAGTGCCTCAAGGAAGCGTGACTTCAGTGAATTTCTGCGCTCAGAGTTCTATGGCTATGAGTTTACAACGCTTATATAACCAGATGCCCTTTTGGATTAGCGGTTTGATGGGGGCTGGGCGCTGGTAATGCCAGGTATTCCTTTTTTAAATATCTAATGGGTTTTTATTGATTATGAAATGATATCTGCTCTGCCTACACTCTTTCCGAAATGAATTAAAACAACGTTTCGGAGACAACCGTGTCGACCACAGCTCCCCAGCTTCTCAATTATGTCGGCGGTGAATTTCTTGCCACCGAACAGACTTTCCCCAATATCTCACCCATTGATGGCCGTTTGCTGAGTCAGGTCTGTGAAGCCGACGAAGCCTTAGTGGGGCGCGCCGTTAGTGCCGCCAAAGCCGCCCAAACCGGCCCTTGGGGCCGCACCAGTGCCAGTGAACGAGCCGATGTGCTGATGCGCATCGCCGCGGGTATCGAGAGCCGTTTTGATGAATTTGTGGCCGCTGAAGTGGCCGACACCGGTCGTCCGGTAGAGCAGGCCCGTCGTCTGGATATCGCGCGTGGTGTGCACAACTTCCGTACCTTTGCTGAGCTTATCCGCCAGTCTGGCGGCGACTACTTCGAGATGCGTGCTCCCGACGGCAGCGATGTTTTCAGCTACTCGGTGCGTAAACCCCACGGTGTGGTTGCGATTATCTCCCCCTGGAACCTACCAATGCTGTTGCTCACCTGGAAGGTGGCACCCGCACTGGCTTGCGGTAACTCGGTAGTGGTTAAGCCCTCTGAAGAGTCTCCCTCCACAGCTACTCTGTTGGCCGAAGTGATTCATGACGCGGGGCTGCCTGAAGGCGTATTCAACCTGGTCCACGGCTTCGGTCCAGGCTCTGCCGGTGAGTTTTTGACCAAACATCCCGACGTAGACGCTATCACCTTTACCGGTGAATCTCGCACCGGCAGTGAAATCATGAAGGTGGCCGCCGAGGGTGTTCGTGACGTTTCCTTCGAATTGGGCGGCAAGAATGCCGCCGTGGTCTTCGCTGACTGCGACTTTGAGGCGGCGGTGGCTGGCGTGGCCCGCTCCAGTTTCACCAATGCCGGTCAGGTGTGCCTCTGCTCCGAGCGAGTCTATGTAGAGCGTCCTATTTTTGAGCGTTTCGTGGCCGCTCTCAAGGAGAAAGCCGAAGGGCTCAAAATCGGCTATCCGGACGAGCCCGGTGTTGATATGGGTTCAATGATCTCTCGCCAGCATCGCGAGAAGGTACTCAGCTACTTTGAATTAGCTCGGGAAGAGGGCGCCACAGTGGTGACTGGCGGCGAAGTGCCAACGTTTGGCGATGCTCGCGATCAGGGGGCTTATGTACGACCAACTATCTGGACCGGCCTGTCAGACGATGCTCGTTGTGTCCAGGAGGAGGTCTTTGGCCCTGTCTGCCATATCGCCCCCTTCGACCGTGAGGATGAGGTGATCGAGCGGGTTAACAATACCGTTTATGGCCTGGCAACAGCCCTCTGGACCCAGGATCTGGGCCGTGCCCACCGAGTTTCCCGTCAGTTCCATGTGGGCATGGTGTGGATCAATACCTGGTTCCTGCGCGACTTGCGCACGCCCTTCGGAGGAGCGCGGCTTTCTGGCCTTGGCCGCGAGGGTGGCCGCCATTCCCTCGATTTTTATTCCGAACTGACCACCATCTGCGTTAACCCGTGAGCGAGGAGATTGCTATGCATACTGCCCTGATCGAGGCCGCAGAGTGCCTCAGCCAAGCCCAGGCGACGGGACAACCCTGTAAGCCGGTGCGTGAGCTGATTGCCCGTGCCCAGGTGGAGGAGAACGCCGCTGACCCGGTGGCCTTAGCCTATACCGTCCAGCAGCACAACACTCGCCTAGCCCGGAAGCAGGGGCGTCGCCAAGTGGGCTTCAAGGTAGGGCTTACTTCCCGCTCCGTTCAGCAGCAGTTAGGGGTGAATCAGCCTGATTTCGGAGTGCTTTTCGCCGATATGGCGGTGGGGGACGGTCAGCCTATCGCAGTGGATGCCGTGCTTCAGCCCAAAGTGGAAGCGGAGATCGCTCTGGTGCTGGCGCATGACTTGGATCACGAGCGCCATACCTTAGCGGATCTGATTCGGGCTACCGCCTTCGTTTTACCTGCCATTGAAGTGGTGGGGAGTCGCATTGCTAACTGGGATATCCGCCTTGAGGACACCATCGCCGACAACGCCTCATCGGGCTGTTTTGTACTCGGCAGCCGTCCAGTGACGCTGGAAGCCCTCGACTTAGTGCGTTGCGGTATGAAGATGACCTTGCGCGGTGAGCCAGTGTCAGTGGGTGCGGGTGCTGCCTGTCTCGACAATCCCTTGAATGCCGCCGTATGGCTGGCCGATACCATGGCCCGCTTTGGGGAGCCGTTGCGCGCTGGTGACATCCTGCTTACCGGTGCTCTCGGCCCCATGGTGCCCGCAGCTGCAGGCGATATCTTTCACGCCGAAATACAAGGCCTGGGTGGTGTGACCGCTGCTTTCGCCAAGCCACAATGAGAGAAAAGATCATGAGCAAAAAAGTCAAAGTGGCCATCATTGGCTCCGGCAATATCGGCACCGATCTGATGATTAAAATTCTGCGGCACGGCCAGTATCTTGAAATGGGAGCCATGGTGGGAATTGATCCGGCCTCGGACGGTTTGGCGCGCGCCCAGCGCTTCGGCGTCCCTACGACTGCCGAGGGAATTGATGGTCTGCTGGCTATGGAGAATGTTGACGACATCAAAATCGTCTTTGACGCCACTTCTGCTGGCGCCCATAAGCGTCACAACGAGATGCTACAAGATCGCGGCATCAACGTCATCGACCTGACTCCGGCAGCCATTGGTCCCTATGTGATTCCGTCGATCAATATGGATGAGCATCTGGACGCCCCGAATATCAATATGGTTACGTGTGGCGGCCAAGCCACCATCCCCATGGTAGCAGCAGTTGCCCAGGTTGCTAGGGTGCACTATGGCGAGATAGTCGCCTCTATTTCCAGTAAGTCTGCTGGCCCGGGTACCCGCGCCAAGACCGGATTTGAACCGATGACCTTCGGGTTATGAGCTGGATTGATTTGATTTTCTTAGCGCTGCTTTATTTGTTGTTAATTTGTCTAAATAGCCTGCTATATAAGGGTTTCCGTCGGTTTTTGAAATGCTGTCTAGGTAATTTAAGGTCAATCTAGCACGCTAAAGAGTGTCACAAAATAAAATGTAAAATTTACAGCATAAATGACCGTTAGGCTGCTGCTGAGGTCGGCAGCGGGTTAGCCGGACTCTGAAACCGGCGAGACTGGCATCATAGGTTTTGTCAGAACGGATTGTTTGGTATGCCAGTTCCCGTGAGATGGCGCTGGGCGGATGTTCCAATTGTCGGGCGATGGTTCGGATTTAGTAGTGAACCCGCATCTGCATGATGGCGGCTCGGTCTTCAGTAGAGAGGTCGCAATAGCAATGAGTCGTGGCAAAACCATACCGGAGGGTCAGATATTGCATTTGGTCATTGAGACCGCCAACCCAAGTGCGAATAGTCAACGGCATCTTATTGGTGATACGGCTACAGTGGAAGCAGCTTGAAGCATTCGATTGATGAGTTTATTATATCTGAACTGATATAAATTTATGGCAGTTAAGGAGCCAGCGTGGCGCGCAAGAAACCTGTTGCATTCGTTGGAGACTCGAAGGATCGGCTGCGCGACTTCTCTCTGGACGCCAAGCGAGAAGCGGGGTTTCAGATAGACAAGATTCAGGCTGGAGGCCAGCCGGACGATTTCCGCCCAATGCCAAGCGTTGGCCCTGGTGTCATGGAAATCCGCATTCGGGAACACAACGGCGCCTTTCGGGTCTTCTACGTGGCCAACCGGGGCGACGCGGTATTTGTGCTCCACTGCTTCCAGAAGAAAACCCAGCAGACCGCCAAAAAAGACATCGACTTGGGCAAGCAGCGATACAAGGAGCTGCCCTGAGCCCAACCACCAAGCGAGGTTAGAAAATGGCCATCGAGTATTACGACAGTGTGTGGGACGCCATCGAGGACACTCCTGAAGAGGCGCTGAACATGCGGCTGCGCTCCGAGCTCATGGCGAGGATTGCTGGCCGTGTAAGGGAGTGGGATATTACTCAGAAAGAGGCTGCACATCGGCTGGGAATCACCCAACCCCGCCTCAACGACTTGCTGAACGGCCAGATTAATAAGTTCAGTCTCGATGCTTTGGTCAACCTGACGGGGCCAGCTAACTTCCATCTCGAACTGGAGATTGAAGACGAGAAGGAAGTAGCCGCCTGAGAGTGACCAGATAAACTGGGTTCAGCTAGACAAGTGAAGAAATTCTTGGCCTCAGTTCACTTGATGAGCTTTTAACGACTGACTGCCTCTCAAAGGCTAAAGCAATCTGGTTTGCCCGGAAGCGATAAACTTATACCCCATAGCCTTATAGCCTTTCTCACGCTTTCGGAACATTCGCTCAAGCATAGGCAGGCCAGTATCCAAGTAATCATAGACAGTGACTTCTAGTTTGCCTTCGGTGTCTCGATGGAGTCTGCCTGCATACTGTGACAGCGTTCCTTTCCATGCGATGGGCAGAGCTAAAAACAGGGTGTCCAGTCGAGGCAAGTCAAAGCCTTCTCCAATGTATTTCCCAGTTGCAACGATGACTTGAACCCTATGCAACTCTTTTTCTGCCAACTGGCGCTCTTTGACGCGCATCCCACCACGTAAGATAACTGACGATATGGATTCAGCATCCAGCAGTGTCGCCAAGGTCTCGGCATGTTCTCGTCGTTCCGTCAGCACAAGGCAATTTGCTTGGTTGTGCGCACAGCTTGCAACATCCTGAACAATGGCCTCATTTCGGGCGCTGCTCTGGGCAAGCCAATGGTAAACCGATGCGATATGGGGCCGCACACTAGGCTGGCAGATGTGGGTGGGTGGCGTTTCGTGATGCTCTCGAACAATGACGTGTTGGATAAATCGGTTACTGTGGTGCGCCTGGGCTTTGTGACGAATGGGCCCTGCAACCATCAACATGATTTTTTGGTGGCCATCCTGACGATCAGGCGTTGCTGTCAAACCAATGACGTATCGAGCGCTGACCTCATTAAGCAACATCTCGTAACGTGGCGCTGAGATATGATGGCATTCATCGATGATGACTTGCCCGTACTCCTTGACCTGCTTCGAGACTGTATTGTCTTTCTTATTGATCAAGCTTTGGTAAGTGGCAACGTCGACCTGCCCAGTAGGTTTCTTTTTACCGCCGCCAATTACACCGATGAGCGCACCCTCAAGGAAGGTGTCGAGTCGCTCCTTCCATTGATCAAGTAGCTGACGACTGTGCGTGAGGATCAGTGTGTTGACTTGCCGCCTGGTTATCACGCCAATAGCCGTTACGGTTTTACCGAAAGCGGTCGGTGCATGAAGTATTCCGGTATCGTGTTGGATAAGTGCCTGCACCGCCTTGTCCTGGTCGCTACGCAGCGTTGCTTTTAGGCTGACTCCAGGTAAAAACTGGCCTGATATTCTACGGTCATCAATGTCCACCGTGATTCCCTGTTTCAGCAGCAGATCTTGAAGCTCATCCAAGCAGCCTCTGGGAATAGAAAGATAACCTTGCTCAATATGGGCGCATGATATGTAGCGAGGGATGCCATGCGTCGAGAAACGAAGCGACTGTGTTTTGAAAAATACAGGATTAGCAAAGCTGGCCATTCGCTTTATTCGTGTCGCCAATGTTCCTGGAATGCCTGATAACTTTATATAAATGTGACTGGTCAGGATGAGCGTGATGCTTTCAGGACATCCAGAAAGCTTCCCTGTATCAACCGGTAACGTTGACTCCCACGGCAACACAGTATCTACAGTCACACCGGAATTAGCCTCATTGCCGATCAGCTCTTCAAGTTGAGCTGATGCAAGTGTCTGTTGCTGACTGAGCAGTGCCCATTGATCCGGGTATGGCGCAAAGTTGTCGTCGACGAAGACGGTGCATCCGCGACTTCGCGCCTCGTGTTGAAGCGGCAGGGCAATCAGATTGCCAAACCCACCATCAGGCATGGTGTCTTGGTTGGGAAATAGCCGGTCATAGGAGTCGAAGGATAAGCCTGGATGAAGCTCCATGGCCTTATCCAACAATTTGAATCCCAACCTCCTCGCTGACGAAGCTTGAACAGCTTCTGAAAAGAAAACCCATAGATGGGCACCCGCACCGGACCGAGAAACCTCCATAAGATAGGGTACGCCTTCACCACGACAGGCCTGGGCTAGTGCACGAACATTCGCTTTCCAGTCCCCCTTATCAAAATCCGCCGCCAGCAAGTAACAAGAGCTATCCGGCAGTAAAGGGTAAAGGCCGGTCACATGTTTGCCAGACAGGTGGTCATAAACTGCATCAAAATCGAGGGGCTTGAAATTTTTGTGTCGACATTCTCCGCACTTGATCCTTGGTTTCTGACAGATGACCGGCATCCACTCGTTCGCACAAGCGACAGCATAGCCGGAACGACCGCCGGAACTCTGCCAGCGAACCGCATAAACATCCTGCCTGCCTCGAAAGAGTTTTCGGTATACTTCAACTTTCTGGCCAGGGGTGAGTAGCGGTAAATCATGTCGGTTTGCAGAGCGATACAGCTCTTGCTTTCGAGAAAGGAGAGCAGCCTTTTCTTGTTCAAGCTCTGATAGTCTCAGCTCAATAGTGACGAGTTCTTGATCTGTACGGATACCTACCTCGTGCCCAGTAAAGCTATAGGGGTCTACGGTTTAACAGGTTAGAGACGCTTATTTGTAGTCTAGCTTATCGTCAGCACTCGGCTGACAGACCACACTCGTCACCATAAAAATTTACGGCGATCTATTTTGATATAATAGTAATGCATTGGACTGACAACACTGAGGCATGGTGTGACAAAGTTGGTAATATCGAAGATCAAACCCCCTTCCGGAGCGCTCGCTGAGATCGAGCGAGTCAACATTAACATTGCCAATCAATTGCCCGTGTCGTCATGGCTGGATGCTGAATTAGCCGATACCTTACTTGCCTACCATCCCGTTTCTGTGCAAAAGGTATCGAGGCATTACGAAGTGGTCAGTGGATTTCGCGCGTTTCATGCCGTTAGTGCCTTGCTGGATCCAGAGGCTTCCATCTCGGTAGGCATCACAGATGCTCACGAATCTGATCTGGTCAGAGGAGCGTTGTTTGAGCTTATTAGCCATAGCCTGATGCACTGTCCTGAGGCTGTGGATGCGAAAGAGCGCGTCTATCGACAGTTAAAAGAGCTCTCCATTACGCTGCGTAAGACGCACGGCATCAAGGTGCCTAAGAGTCTGTCCACACGCAATCTAAAGGCATTAATGGGACTAGAAGAGCGCCGCATCACGCATTCAAGGAAGCGAAAATCAGAACTCCAGCGGATCATGGAGTCCCAGTGACATGGTGATGCAAGCAGATTTGGAGAAATTGGCAACTTTGAGTAGCGTGGAGCTTTCCAGAATAGAAAAGCTGCTTGCGCTGCTGAAAGCGCCGGATGATCTAACCCACCTTCTCCTAGTTATGGAAAACTTGAACCGTGCTTTACAAGCAGTTCAAAGAAGCCAAAAAATTCGGGAGGATCTTGATGATGCGACCGAGAAAAAGGAGGAGAAAGGCCTCTTTCATTACCTTCCTGTCATTACCCAGATTATCGCCGTGCTGAAGGGATTTGATCGCGAAAGCTGCCCAGAGACGTGGTTAGATCAGTCGGGGAAGCAGCGCGGCATTATCAATGACCACCCTGAATGGGCGATGCTGATTCTTACCCCCGATGCTGAGTGCTATGGCAATGATGCGTATTGGCAGCATACCGGTGTAGTTATGGCGTGCTCAGCCGTTCAGCGAAAGCGGCACCAAGCGCATATTGGTTCCGAAATCACCGCTGCTTGTCGTGATATCCGGACGATTGGCAATGGCAAGAAGTCTCTCGGGCTGTTGGTAGAGATTGAGATGGACGCCACGCTCAAAAGCTACCGTCAACAATATTTGCTAAAGAGCGACGAGATCCTCGAGCCGCTGTCGGGTATCGAGCTGCTCGTTCGAAAAGTACTCGACCATAAGGGAAAGACGAGAGACGGTGGAGGTGGGGGTGGCCACCCGGCCCGAACGATCGAGCGGCGCGTTGATGTGTCGGATTCGGATGACGAGGAAAATGAGGGGCCAGAAAAGTCGATGCAACTGTTGGAATCGGCCGGTGACGAGCAGGCGCAGGGCCGTCAGCGTGCCGCCGGTTTGCACCCCAAAGAATCCCAGACACTGCGTGCTGTTTCCTTCACGGAAAGTAAAGCATCACCGACATTAGGGTTTGATCTAAGGGACTTGATCCGGCGCCAGAGCAGCCGTATCCAACATATCAGCCAGTCCAACCAGAGGCTTCCTTTTCGCTACGCCAGCTTAAGTCGGGTCGAGCTATCGCTGGCAGCGAAAGCAGCTTTCGAGCTATTTACGGGCCGAGGCCGCTTTGAAAAGCGTGATGACGAAGATGTCTATGCCGGTCTACTGCTGCTGTTGATGATCTGGCTTGGACGTCCCGTCGAGCAGATTCTGGGGATGCGGGTCTATAACCATCGACATGAGCTACCGAAACACCGCAAGGACGTACTCGCTTTTTTGATTGAAGAGCACGCCTTTGTGCTCCTCATTCCGTCGCCGGAGTGGCGTAACAGTCTCCAGGACGACGCAAAGAAACTGCTCTTTACAGCCGGTGGGAGCACGCCTGCATTGGTGGATGAGGTGGTAGTGGTCGCCAGTCCCGTGCGGATGGGGAAGTTTATCTCGCGTCTCAGCTTGGTGCGGAAAAGTCGGACAAAATATCGCGAATTGTTTCCCGAATGGCGTCATGGCGGCATTGAGGAGGCAATGCGGGTGGCGGTTTCAAAGATCAACCGCACCCACCGTATGCGGCTGACACCCCGTCGGATCAGTCAAGCGCTATTCGATGAGATCGTCGGCCACTCCAGCGATTGGGTTGATGCTTACCTGTTGACCGGGCACCGTTTCACCGTCGCTGATGTGGCCGCACATTATTACAGCGTGCCGGCTGGCTATCTTGAGACACTCTATCATGCTGCTGCTGTTTCGCTGCGTAACAGCATCTATCAGTACCTTAGCGTGGAAGAGAAGCATTACTACGCCTTCAAACAAGTCGTTCAAAACAAGGGTGACCATGGCAGTAAGCTGAACCTCAAACCGATATTGCTGACACGCCTGGTCAAACACTTGAAAGGCGAACTGCGGGCAGCTAGGCGTCTTCAGCCTGGGGAGGAGAGTTGGCGACAAACGCATAATCACTACGTGGCTTATATCGCTTTCTGGATACTGTTCGCGACGGGCTACCGTGCTGTCAATGACTTGGTTTTTCGCTGGCGGGAAATCGACTTTGCGTCCGGTTTTCTGGCCATTTCCGACAAGGACGACGAAGCGATGAGTCAGGCACGGGTGGTTTGGCTGTTGCCGGAGTTGCGTGATCAAATACGCCAGTATGCGAGCCACTTGGAAGTGCTACAGGCCCGGTTTTATCAACGTGCGTCTCTTTACGAGCACCTCGAAGCAGTGTTGAGTGAGCCTCAGCCAGACGTGCCGCTGATGTTTTTTATCAGTGACAGCTGGCAGATGGTTCAGCTTTCTCCAGAGAATCTGCGGCGCCACGTACCGCTCTTTACGCTGCCAGTCAACGCAAGTCGGCACTATCTTCGCAGTGCTTTGCGTGCTGAAGGGGTTCGTGGCGAACTGGTTAATGCCTTTATGGGGCACGCTCAACAAGGGCAGGAGCCGTTTGGCGCTTTCTCTACCTTGACCCCCGTGGAAATGTTTCGGGAGCTAGCGCCTGTCCTCAGTAAAATGCGCCGGGAAGCGGGATGGACAGTGCAGCAGGGGCTAGCGGATGACTGATCATGTCGAGGAAGTTTGGAGCGGCTGGAAGCTAATACAAGGTAAGCGTTCATTCCAAGGCGTTCTGCCACTCCGGTAAATTTCT
>NZ_JABUZE010000147.1:2358-5919 GCF_014897805.1 Halomonas sp. 3F2F | reverse complement strand
TGGGATAGCGTGGCGGCGTTTTTCCCCGCCACCGGCAGCACGCCAATCCGTGGCATTAACCTGATTGAGTTTAATGACGATGATCCTGAGCGCTTGGCAGAACGGGTGCAGGCGTTCACGGACCATTTGAGCCAAGACCCCACGGTAGCGCGCTTAGGTTACACCCTGGCCGAAGGCCGTCCGCAGATCCAAAAAGTTTACGCCATGCGCAAACGCTCGGTGGGCTTGCTGGGCAATGTGCAGGGCGAAAAGCGCCCAATTGCGTTTGTCGAAGATACCGCCGTACCACCGGAGCACTTGGCTGACTTTATTAGTGAGTTTCGCGCCGCGCTGGATGCCCGCAAGCTCTCCTACGGTATGTTTGGCCATGTCGATGCGGGGGTACTACACGTGCGCCCGGCGCTGGATATGAAAGATCCCGAACAGGAAAAACTGATTCGTGAGATTTCTGATCAAGTGGCTGACCTGACCCAGAAGTACGGCGGGCTGTTATGGGGCGAGCATGGCAAGGGCGTGCGTTCGGAGTACGGCCCCAAATTCTTTGGCGAGCTGTATCCCAGCCTACAGCGCGTTAAAGCCGCGTTTGATCCGCATAACCAGCTAAACCCCGGCAAGATTGCGTCGCCCGCTGAAGGCAGCGAATTAATCGCCAAAGACAGTGACCCTGAGCTATTAACGGTTGATGGCGTTACCCTGCGCGGTCAGTTGGATCGCACCATTGATGAGCGGGCGTGGCAGGCCTACGACGCGGCGGTGTACTGCAACGGCAATGGCGCCTGCTACAACTATGATGTTGATGACCCCATGTGCCCTTCCTGGAAGGCCACTCGTGACCGCGTGCATTCGCCCAAAGGCCGTGCCAGCTTGATGCGTGAGTGGCTGCGTCTGCAGTCCCAGGCAGGGATCGATGTGGTGGAAGAGTCGCGCAAAAAGAAAGCCGAAAACGGCTGGGGCTTTATCAAAAGCTTTCCGCTACGCGTCGCCAATACGCTCAGCCGCAAACAACACCACGACTATTCTCACCAAGTTTACGATGCCATGGCGGGCTGCTTGGCGTGTAAATCCTGTGCCGGCCAGTGCCCAATTAAGGTCAACGTGCCGCAGTTCCGTTCGCAGTTTTTAGAGGTCTACCACGGCCGCTATTTACGCCCGCTGCGCGATTACATCATCGGCGGCACCGAGTTTATGTTGCCCACGCTTGCCAAGGTGGCGCCGCTGTATAACGCCCTACTCAACCAGCGCTGGGTCGATAGCCTAATGCGTAAAGGGCTGGGAATGAGCGACTCCCCGCAGCTTTCCCGCGCCAGCGTGAAAAAACAGCTGCGCGCCTGGGGCGTGGCCGAAGCCACGCCCACCTCGCTTGCGCTGCTGACTGAACAGCAGCGTGCCAACAGCGTAATCATTGTCCAGGACGCCTTCACCAGCCACTTTGAAGCCAAGCTGGTGTTGGATGTGGTGGAACTACTGTCGCGGCTCAACCTGCGGGTGTTCGTGATGCCATTTTCTGCCAACGGCAAACCGCTGCAAGTGCAGGGCTTTTTAGGTGCCTTTGAGCGCACGGCGGAAAAACAGGCCAAGCGCCTGCGGGCGTTGGCAGAGTTCGACGTACCCATGGTGGGGATCGACCCGGCGATGACGCTGACCTATCGCCAAGAGTACGTCAAAGCCCTGGGCCGTGAACAAGTACCCAACGTGCTGATGCTGCAAGAGTGGCTGGCCACCCGTATTAACACGCTAGCGCCTCGCCAGCTGAACCTAACCGATCCTGGCTTTAAGCTGCTTTCCCACTGCACCGAAAAGACCAACGCCCCAGGCAGCCCCAAAGCCTGGCAGCAGGTGTTTGCGGCATTTGGTTTAGAGCTTGAGCTGATGGCGACCGGCTGCTGCGGTATGTCCGGCACCTACGGCCATGAAACCCGTAATGTCGCAACCTCGAAAACCATTTATGCCCAATCCTGGCAGCCTCAGGTGGAAGCCGAGCAAAACACGGGCAAACTGCTAGCCACCGGCTACTCCTGCCGCAGCCAGGTGAAACGCTACTCAGCGCAAACTTTGCCACACCCGCTTCAGGCGCTGTTGGCGCTATTGACGCCGGTGTCTCATCCTTATCCCAACAATATGCAAGAGAGAGCAACGAAATGACTCAGCCGAGCCTTCTTTCAACCAACGAAGTGCGTGACCGTTTCTCTAAGGCAATGTCGGCCATGTATCAAGCCGAAGTGCCGCAGTACGGCACGCTGCTCGAACTTGTCGAGCGCGTTAACCAAGAAACACTTAGTCAACAGCCTGAACTGCATCGCCGCCTAGAAGCGCAGGGCGAATTGGCCCGTTTGAGCGTAGAACGCCACGGGGCTATTCGCGTGGGAACTGCTGCAGAGCTTGCCATGCTGCGCCGCCTGTTTGCTGTGATGGGTATGTATCCGGTGGGCTATTACGACCTTTCAGAAGCGGGCGTGCCGGTTCACTCAACCGCCTTCCGGCCTATCGACGATGATGCGCTGGCGATGAACCCTTTCCGTGTTTTTACCTCGTTACTGCGTTTAGAACTGATTGAAAGTGAGGCTCTGCGCCAGCGTTCGGAAGAGATTCTAGCCAAGCGCGATATCTTTACCTCTGGGGCGCGCGAACTTATTGAGCGTCATGAAACCCAGGGTGGCTTAACCAGCGAAGAAACCGACCAATTCGTCAAAGAAGCGCTGGAAACCTTCCGTTGGCACCAGGATGCGACGGTCGATCTGGAGACTTATCAGGCGCTCCATGATGAGCACCGCTTGATTGCCGACGTGGTGTGCTTCCGTGGGCCGCATATCAATCACCTGACGCCGCGTACTCTGGATATCGACGAAGCACAGCGCCGCATGCCGGAGATGGGCATGAACCCCAAAGCGGTCATTGAAGGGCCGCCACGTCGTGAATGCCCCATTTTGCTGCGCCAGACCAGCTTTAAAGCATTGGAAGAATCAATCCGCTTTGCTGGTGACGCGCAAGGTACTCACACCGCTCGCTTTGGCGAAATTGAGCAGCGTGGCGTAGCACTAACACCAAAAGGCCGTGCGCTTTATGACCAGTTACTTACTGAAGGCCGCAAGCAAACCGCAGGGTTGGATAACGACGCCCACCAAACGGTTATGCAAAACGTCTTTGCCAAGTTCCCTGATAACGACGAGGCCATGCGCCGTGAGGGGCTAGCGTATTTTCAGTATCATCTGACCGAGAAAGGTCAGGCCGCTAAAGACGTTGGCAATGCCGATATTGAGGCGTTAATCGCCCAGGGCCTGGTGGAAGCACAGCCGATTACCTATGAAGACTTTCTACCAGTGAGTGCGGCGGGTATTTTCCAGTCGAACCTGGGCGGTGCAGAGAGCGAAGCCTATGCTGGGAATGCCAATCGCGATGCCTTTGAAGAGGCACTGGGTGCCCAAGTGACCGATGAGTTGTCGCTTTACGCAGAACGTGAGAACACTTCTAAACACAAAGTCTTGAATAGACTATAAATAACGTCTAGCTGGGCGAGTCAGTATGCATTACGAAAAGCCTGCGATTTTTCGCAGGCTTTTTTAT
>NZ_JABUZE010000147.1:0-2281 GCF_014897805.1 Halomonas sp. 3F2F | reverse complement strand
CATGTAAGCTTGTTATTTCGAAATAGGTGATGAAGTGCCGGTAAGCCACGAATAGTGCAGTGCCCAGCCAAACAGGTTGCTTTTCGTTCACGCTGTAATGCGGCGATGCGCATAGCTGAAGATAAAATAAAGCTAATTATAATAATCGCTTAGTTAGATTGTTAATGCTTTGTGGCTATAAATTTGGTGAATTGCCATCACTTTATTTTGTGTTTTCTCATATTAATGAATGGCGCTGAAGGTTGGGGTTTGATACTTTTAATTAACTAAATGAAACATTTCCAGGTGTTTCTTCACCTCGGCGTGGCAAGGGGCTACATCATGAGCTATAGCGCTATTTCTGGGATGCTCTGCTCAGGCTCCGAGCCTCAGGCGGTTTTCCTGCGTCAGGAGCTGCATTATCACGCCGAAGTGCCGTTTGGGTTCAATGTATTTATCATTGGCTTGCGAGGCCATTCTGATACTGAATCCCGATTCCAGGGTGAAACAGACTTTATTTTACCAACCTGCACTGGCGGAACCGTTCGCGCTCGAATCTCGTGCAATCACTAACTTATAAAGCGAGGCTTTTATGCAAATTGGTGATACTCGATATAATGTAGAAACTGATCCCTCTGTTGACGGTTATGTATATAGTGTAGAGCGTGTTAACGGCCAACTCTATGTCAGCTATTCCGTTGGTAGTGATTTAAGAATAATTTCAGTTTCTCCTGATGGTTCAGTCAGTACAGCACCATCACCTGTTCTTAATCCACGCACTGATGACAATTCTGATAGCGTTATTTTCAAAGGCCTTTCAGATGGGAATATTCTGGTTACTTGGTACAGTGGCTCTAGCGGCACAGGTTTTACCGATACATATTTTAAAATCATTGATGGCACTGGTCAGGAAGTAGTCGGCGCTACTAAAATAAATTCTGAAGCAGGTTCCTTGAATCGCTTTACAGAAGTTGCTGAGTTGTCAAATGGTAACCTAGCATTTGTTTGGGCGACGGGTGGATCTGATTATGCCATGCGCAGGTTTGAGGTGGATGGTACGCCAGTTGATAATGAGCAGTTATCAGTAACCAGCCTTGCTGGGATAAGTGGCTCACAATATCAGCATAATATAGCTGCAAATGATACTGGGTTTATCATCACTTGGGATGCTTATGATTATAATAATTATCTAGGAATGCTGTTCGATAATGATGCCTCTATGCCTACTCAAGTTAATGGGAGTAATCGATTCTCTATAGGCGATAGTATTGCGAAAGGAAATGCGTCGCAATATGTGGAGACGCTTCCTAATGGTAATTATCTTGTGCTTTTTAAGGGGGCAACAGGAGATAGCAGTACTCGAGATGTTCGTTACCAGATATACGATGATAGTGGTAATGCGTTACTCTCAAGTGATACGGTTATTGGCGGTATGAATTCCTGGGGGGATTTTTCTAAGCCAGTGATTCTTGATGATAGGCTGGTGGTTAGTTATAGCTACGTTGACTACAATACTGACCCAACAACAATAGAACGTTATCTGGTAAGTTATGACTTTGATGGAAATTTCATTGAAGACCTTTCCTCCACTATTCCTACAACTCAAGCAGAGTATGGGTATATTACATCTTTCGTTGATGTTGATGGTAACCTTTCTTGGTTAGTTAATGATGATGATAGCGGGAATGGTGATTATGATACTTGGCTGCTTCGACAGTCTGAAGTGATTCCTGAGGGCGAAGTATCAAACGAAGCCCCTGCCATTATTTTGCCCTCATCATTGGTTTTTGACGAAAATACCAGCGCTAATGCAGTTTCAGGGCTTTCGATCACTGATGGGAATGCCGACAATCAGACGGTAACTCTGACAGCAACTGATGGTACGATTAATCTTGCTAACATTAATGGTCTTACCAAAGTTTCTGGAGAATATAATTCTGGCTTTGTTACTTTTAGTGGTGATCTCAATGATGTTAACACTGCTCTCAATAGCCTGACCTTTACTCCAACGGCTAATGTTTCTGGAAATAATGCAGCGTCACTCTTTATTCAAACCGCTGATGGCAATGGCGGTAGTGATAGTCAAACGTTGGAGTTCAATATTACCGATGTCGATCCGATCATTGGCAACAACAGTTTCTCTGTAAATAAAAATAGCGTAAACGGCACCGTGATTGGAACGGTTACCCCTAGTGGAGATACTAACGGACTAACATTCAGCATTACCTCTGGCAATGAAAGCGGCGCTTTTGCCATTGATAAGTGGTTATGCAAAAGTTATCGAGTTACTTTTTCCGTAATT
>NZ_JABUZE010000148.1:0-51217 GCF_014897805.1 Halomonas sp. 3F2F | reverse complement strand
TGGGTTAGAAGTGCTTCCGGGGGCCGGTCTCACGGATTCAGGATCATGTTTAGCGAGAAGCGCTTGATTGGCCTCCGCTATTTCATACTGATTAAACACCCGTATACCATGCTGGCGGAGCAGTGCGGCGGTTACTCCCATGCCTGGCACTTTTTTACCGGAAAAACTGCCATCATAGATAGCGGAACTTCCGCATGATGGGCTAGATTCAGCGAGTACCGCGACGCTTATATTAAATTTAAGACATAAATCTAGAGCAACGGAAGCCCCCGCCAAAAACTCGGCAGTGACATTGGCTCCCTCTTTTTCAATCACATCGGCGTCGCCATTTATTACGCTCTGACCATTGCCTTCAAAAATCTCTGCAGGCTGTCTGGGAATACTCATCCCCGCCTCAACCTCAGGGCAGACAGAAACGATTCGCCTTTCAGAATGCCACTGCTCAATAATCTGGTCAGCCACGGGAAGGGCCCCACCATCATAGCGAACCTTTTTCCCTAAGAGGCAGGCACTCATTAATACTTTTTTCAAAATACCGATCTCTAGTTTTGGTGGTTAGTCGTTAGAGCACTTAGCGAATACTACCACTCCCCTCCTAACCACTCCCCCTGAGCCGCGAACATTGCGGGTGCGCTGTAGGTTTACCACGCACTACCAAATATTTGAAGCCAATCCGTTGCAGTCATATACGATTAACGCCAAGGCTGTGCCTTGGCGTTTTTGCTGGGTGTACTTCTTACCCCAACTGAAACGGGTAAACTGATCCCACTTTTAGCAATTGCGTCAGCTCATCTAACGCCGTGAGCACTTCTGTAGCGAGCTTAGGGTCGGCTAGATCATCTGCCGCAAGGCGATCACGGTAGTGACGGTTGACCCAAGCAGTCAGATCAGCGTACAGCGCATCATTCATTAATACGCGGCCGGTCAACGCTGCTCGTTCGGCTTCGGATAGGGCAACCCGCAGGCGCAAGCAAGCAGGGCCTCCGCCGTTGCGCATGCTCTGTTTAACATCTTTAACAACCACATCACTAATCGGATTATTGCCGGCCAGAATAAAGTCCTGGATCGTGCGCCAAACCGCGTCGCGCTCTTGGCATTCGCTGGGCACGACCAGCGTCATGGTGCCATCCGGGTTGGAAAGGAGCTGGGAGTTAAACAGGTACGACGCTACTGCATCTTCCATGCTCACCGCATCTAGCGACACCCGCACGGGAATCAGTGGTGTGGACATTTTGCTACGCAGCTCATCTAAGGTGCGCGCTTCATCCAAAAAGGCCATTTCGTGATAGAGCAATACGGGGCCATTACCCACGGCAATGACATCATTGTGGAAGACACCCGCATCGATAGCATCCGGATGCTGCTGAGCAAACACCGTTTGTGCATCCGTTAGCCCGTGCTGGCGGGCCACTGCTTGACTGGCTTCCAGGGTTTGCCGAGCGGGGAAGCGTTTTGGCTCACGTTCGCCGCTACGCACGTCACCAAATGCTTGACGACCATACACAAATAAGTGAACGCCTGGCTCGCCGTGTTCACCGCATAGCCGGCTGTGATTGGCCGCGCCCTCATCAGAAAAAGCAGGCGTTGCTGGCAGTACCGGGTGATGAGCAAAGTGCTGCTCATCATGGAAAATAGCCTGCAGCACACGGCCGGTGGTTTGCGGCTCGAGGTAGCGATGAAAACTGGACTGCAGGTTAGCCGGTGTAAAATGCACTCGGCGGTCAGGCGCATCAACACTTGGGGTAACGGTGCCTGCGTTGGCCGTCCACATACTGGAGGCTGAGCAGACCGCCCTCAGCAGTTGGGGTGCCTCTTTGGCGGCACGGTTCAGCACGTCGCTATTGCTACCGCTGAAGCCTAAATCCCGCAATGCACCCACATCAGGGCGTTGTTGAGGGGGCAATACGCCCTGAGCGTAACCAGCATCCATCAGTGACTTCATTTTCAGAAGCCCTTGCAGTGCGCCCTCTTTAGGGTTGGACACCAGACCACCATGACTCATCGACGCCACGTTGCCATGGGCCAGCCCTGAGTAGTTGTGGGTGGGCCCAACCAAGCCGTCAAAGTTGACTTCTTTGACGCTGTTATTAACCACGTTGCTATTCACCACGCCGTTCATAGGTTGACTCCTGGCGGCAGCGTTTCCGGCATTTCCAGGCTATCGGCTTCCATAGACGCCACTGGGTAAGCGCAGTAGTCCGCCGCATAGTAAGCGCTGGGGCGGTGGTTACCGCTGTCACCTACGCCACCAAAGGGAGCGTCGCCAGAAGCCCCAGTGGTTTGGCGGTTCCAGTTCACGATACCCGCACGAATGCGTAGCAGGAAGTCGTCCCAGTCGGCTTTATCACCACCGATAAGTCCTGCAGACAAGCCGTAGCGTGTATCGTTGGCAAGGGCTAACGCTTCATCCCAATCGCTGTAACGATGGATTTTCAGCAGTGGGCCGAAATGCTCTTCATCGGGCACGTCCAACCCTGTGACATCAATCAGTGCCGGGCTTAACAGGCTGGTGTTCTCTTTAAGGCGCTGCATCCGGTTAATTACCGTACCGCCCAGGGCTTCCAGCTCGTCTTGCGCCTTAAGCAAGCCATCGGCAGCTGCCACGCTGACCAAGCCGCCATAGAACGGCGCCGCCGGTGCTTCTTCAAATTGCCCTGCCACGTGTAGCTTGGCGATAGCGTCGGAAAGCGCGTCGATCAGGCGATCGCCAACGTCCCCTTGCGGCACCATCAAGCGGCGGGCGCAGGTGCAGCGCTGACCACCGGATAAAAACGCCGACTGCAGAATAGTCAGTACGGCAGCACGCTCGTCGTCGACATCCTTCACCACCAGCGGGTTGTTGCCGCCCAATTCCAGCGCCAGGATTTTATCCAACTGCCCGGCGAACTGCTGCTGCAACATGCCACCCACTTTAGCGCTGCCCGTAAACAGCAGGCCGTCAATGCCGGGGTGCGCTGCCAAGGCTTGGCCTACAGCGACACCACCTTGCACTAGGTTAATCACCCCTGCAGGCAGCCCTGCTTCCACCCAGCACTGCAGGGTTAAATCGGCGGTCAACGGGGTTTGGTCGCTAGGCTTAAATACCACGGTATTACCGGCAAGCAACGCGGGTACCATATGGCCATTGGGCAGGTGGCCGGGGAAGTTGTAGGGGCCAAAGACCACCATGACACCGTGGGGGCGATGGCGCAGTACAGCTTTCGCACTACCCACTTCTTTTTCCCGCTCACCAGTGCGCTCATGATAAGCCTTGATAGACAACGCCACCTTTCCGACCATCGCGCCAGCTTCAGTGCGTGCTTCCCAAAGCGGCTTGCCGGTCTCAGAGGCAATCGCTACCGCTAACTCTTCACGACGGGCGGTAAGTACCTCAACAAAACGCTCAACAAGTGCTTGGCGCTCAGCAAACGTAGTGCGCGCCCATTCAGGAAAAGCCACACGCGCGGCATCAATAGCGGCGCCAACCTGTGCGTTTGAGGCCGAAGCACCTTGCCAAAGCAGTGTTCCTGAAACCGGGTCGTGCTTTGTGAAGGTGTCGGCATCGCCCGTTACCCAGGCGCCGTTAATCAGTTGCTGCTGTTGGGCGTGCATGTTTATCTCCTTCCCGTATGCGTGCTTGTTGTGCGAGCTTGTTATGTATATTTATTCTTAAAAGCTAGTGTGAAAAACTATCGTCAAAAGCTGTTCTTAAGCGCTGTTTTTGAAGACCTATTCTTGAAAAACGGGTCTTGAAAAGCGGTTCTTGAAAAACTAGGTTTCCAATAAGCGTACGTGGTCACCCGTCGTCACACCCAGGCGGTCCGCTTCTTGCGGGTTAAGCACGATGGTGTTTTCCTCGCTGGGTCCTCGGCCTATCCAACTGGCGGTGAAGTTAAGCATCTCAGTAGAGGCTGCCAGCCAGCGGCTGACGCTTTCGTCGGGAGCATTTTGAGAAACTTCCACTTGGCAGAGCTGCGAATTACGAATCGCTCGCACGTCGTCAATATAGGCTTCCACCGTGGGGCCACCATCGAAAATATCGATATAGCCTTCCCAGCGCAGTCCCTCTTTCTTGAGCATTTCAAGGGCTGGTCGAGTATGGCGGTGCACTTGGCCAATACAGGCAAGTGCCTCTTCCGACATAAAGGTGGTGTAGATCGGGAACTTAGGCATCAGCTCACCGATAAAGCTTTTTTGGCCTAGCCCGGTTAACCGATCGGCCTCATTAAAGTCCATGGGGAAAAAGTGTTTACCCAGGCTTTCCCAAAAGGGGCTGGTGTTATTTTCATCAAACACGCCGCGCATTTCCGCCAGCACTTTTTGCGGAAAACGGTCACGGAACTGAGCCATAAACAGCCAGCGAGCTTTGGAAAGCAGCGCGCCATTACGTAGGTGTTTATTCGCTTCGCCGCGGTATTCAGGGCGTAAGAACAGCGAACATACTTCCGCATCGCCAGTGTGATCGGAACTTAAAAATAGCGTGTCGATTGTACGGTGCAAGTCCAGTTGTACCGATGAATGGGCCAGTGTCCCCAGGCGGTAGTGGTAAAATGGCACTTCACGACCTACTTGACCTTCAATAGCGCAGCAACCGGCCAACTCTCCACTTTGCTCATCTTCCAGTACAAAAAAATAGAGTCGATCATCGGCTGGCGTGCGCTCTTCAAAGGCACGGGCAGCGGCTTCAATTTTGCCAGCCAAAAACTCACGGTTATCCGGCAGTGAGGTAAAGCCAACGCCTGCCTGTTGCGCAAGCGCCTGGAGCCCATCCAAATCGTCGCGGGCAATGGGTCGAATGCGCATTACATCTCTCCTTCATCAAGCGCATCTACCGCGCTTGGCAGGCTTAATGGCGCGGCCAGCACCGCGCGCCCCTCTTCAACACCCAACTGTTTAGCGTGCTGTGGTGAAAGCATTAATTGCCCAGTAGGCGAAAGCGCATAACGCGCCACAATACAGCGGAAATCACCTAAGGTTTGATTGGCAATCATCGCAGGCTCTGCATCGGGCAGCGCGTGTTCAGGGCGTACCCTGACAGGATGCCAAGCGGCACGACGGAAAGTTTCCAATCGCTCACGCTCGGCTTTTACAATCGGCCCTGCGTCGAAAATATCGACATGGCGGGAGCGCACAAAGCCTTCTGCCAGCATTTCTGCTAGTGCATCTTCATGGGCAGGATGCTCTCGGCCAATGGCAGCGCGTGCCTGAGGCGTTAGCAGCGGTAGATAAAGCGGAAATTGCGGCATCACTTCAGCAATAAAGCTTTTCGAGCGAACGCCAGCAATGTGATTCATTTCTTGGAAGCTGCGCGCAAAAAAGTGGCGACCGACGCTTTCCCAAAAAGGCGATTCGTTGTTGCCATCCAGATAGCCCGGAAAGGCGACCGCCAGAATGCGTGAAAAACGCTCGGGGTATTGAGCAATGAACATTAGTCGCGCACGGCGTAACAGACTTTCTGCACTGGTGCCTTTGTAGCGTGGGTTAAGCGATAGCGCACAGAGCAGCGTGGCATCAGAGGCTTCATGAGAAAGCGCCAAGGTTTGCACTTCCCGGCGCACATTCAGCTGTTGAGAAGCATGAATCAGCGTTTCCTGACGATAGGTGTAGTAGGCTTCAGCTGCGCCTGCCTGGGCGCGAATAGTCGCCGTACCGAGTACTTCCTCGCGGTCATCATCTGCCAGCACGAACATGTAGTGCTCGTTACCAGGGAACTCTATGTCGCTATTAAAGGCTTCCTGGGAGCGCACAATGCGCTCCTCAAGCCGATCACGGTTGGCGGGCAGATTGGTGAGCCGCGGCACCGCGTGCTCTGCCAACTGCTCCAGGGCTGGAAGATCAGCCATTGTTACCGGTCGAATTACCAGCATCCTTAACGCCCCCTCTTGTGTGGCTTCTTGCCTACTCATGCGCTGGCAACTAGCCGCTCAATAGCACGCTCTAAACGCGCCATACCCTCAGCAATATCCGCTTCCGGAATGACTAAAGATGGCGCCATACGTAGCACGTTGGGACCCGCAACCAGTGCCATCACACCCTCTTCGATAGCCAGCGGCAGAATGTCTTTAGCGCGGCCTTCAAAGGCATCTGACATTTGTGCGCCCATCAGCATTCCCATGCCGCGAATTTCTTTAAATACGCCATATTTGCGGTTAATGGTTTCTAAATGCTCGCGGAACAGGTCGTGACGGTGCTTAACGCCGTTAAGTACTTCAGGAGTATCAATGAATTCCACAGCCGCTAGAGCAACCGCAGATGCCAACGCATTGCCACCGTAGGTAGAACCATGGGTACCAATCGCCAGAGACTTCGCAATCGCATCCGTGGTTAAAGTGGCACCAATCGGGAAGCCGCCGCCCAATGACTTGGCACTGGTGAGAATATCCGGAGTGATACCGAAGTTTTTGTAGGCGTAAAGTTCACCGCTGCGGCCAACGCCCGTTTGTACTTCGTCAAAAATCAGCAGCGCGTTGTGTTCGTCACACAGATCACGCAGGCCCTGAAGGAACTCTTGGGTCGCGGGAACAATGCCGCCTTCGCCCTGCATCGGCTCAACCATAATGGCACAGGTATCGTCGCCCACTAGCTTGCGTACGCTTTCCAGGTCATTGAAGTTGGCATGCAGAATGCCACCTGGCACCGGGCCAAAGCCTTGCGAATACTTGGGTTGACCACCCACACTCACGGTGAAGAAAGTGCGTCCATGGAAAGACTGATAAAACGAGATAATTTTATCTTTCTGCTCGCCATGGTGATCTACCGCCCAACGGCGAGCTAGCTTCAGCGCCGCTTCGTTAGCTTCGCCACCGGATGAGCACAAGAACACTTTATCGGCAAAAGTACGCTCAGTGAGTGTTTTGGCAAGCGCCAGTGCTGGCTCGTTGGTGAATACGTTAGAC
This sequence comes from Halomonas sp. 3F2F, assembly GCF_014897805.1. NCBI lineage: Bacteria > Pseudomonadati > Pseudomonadota > Gammaproteobacteria > Oceanospirillales > Halomonadaceae > Halomonas > Halomonas sp. 3F2F. The sequence continues at coordinate 44,342 of NZ_JABUZE010000148.1, read as the reverse complement.
AAGTGCCAAAGCTTTTCGCCCTGCTCTTTAAGCGCATTCACTAGCACCGGGTGACAGTGGCCAAGCGAGTTCACTGCAATACCACCAGCAAAGTCGATATATTCACGCCCCTGCTGATCCCACAAGCGGCTGCCTTCGCCACGCACTGGAATAATCTGTTGTGGCGAGTAGTTTGGCGCCATGTAGTTATCGAAATCCTGACGGCTTGGGGTGTAGCTCATGGGACGATACCTCCGGTGGAGTAAAGGATAGATTCAGTATACGGGGGGCAATAGACGCCGTGCTTTCAGTATTGGGACGGTAAATTATGAAAAGCCGCGCTTATCCAAGCCGTTCTTCCCGCGGTGTAATGCCAAAGTGATTACGATAGGCGGTAGAAAAGTGCGCACCAGAAGAGAATCCGGTCATCAGCGCGATATCACCTACCGGGCGATCGCTCTCTCTTAATTGTTTACGCGCATCTTGTAGGCGCAAATCCAGGTAATAGCGGCTAGGTACTGCCTGCAGATACTTTTTGAACAGTCGCTCTAACTGGCGTCGAGAAATACCCAAATGCTCGGCCAGCTCTAGCGTAGAAAGCGGCTCTTCAATATTAGCTTCCATCAACGTGACGGCATCTACCAGGCTTTGTGGCGCATGGCCAAGGCGATTACGCAGTGGTACATGCTGGCGTTCATCGGCTAAGCGAATGCGATCACAAACGAACTGCTCTGAAACCTGCTCGGCAAGGCGCTGGCCGTGATGCTTGCCAATCAGCGTTAGCATCATATCCATTGCCGCTGTGCCACCGGCACAGGTTATCCGATCGCGATCAATCTCAAACAGTTGCTGAGAAAGCGTGACCTGAGGATAAGCCTGTGCAAACGCGTCAAAGCGCTGCCAGGGCAATGTGGCGCGGTAGCCTTCTAATAGCCCGCAGCGGGCAAGCACTTCCGTGCCTCCCGCAAGGCCACCAATAGCCACACCTCTGCCCTGATGACTGCGCAGCCACTCATTTAGCTTGGCGGGCAGTGCATAGGGTAGTGGTGTAGGGGCACATACCAACAGCATATCAAGCGGACCAAGCGGCGCGCCTAAGACATGTTGAGCGAGTAAGGAAAGTTGTGCGCCACTGCGCACAGGCTCATCGGTTAAGCTTAACGTAACGGTGTGGTAAAGCATCTGCCCGCTTAGCTGATTGGCCATCTGCAGCGGCTCGATAGCGCTCGCATGGGCCAACAGCGAAAAACCAGGCAGCAACACAAAGGCCACCCGCCGACGTTCACTGGCGGATGACATCAACGTACTTGAGGACATAACAAGTTGCTTTGCTGCATAGAAATCGCCGCCAACTTAGATAAATAGCTAGAGAAAAAGCCATCTTACCCAATTGCGCAAGTGAAGGCAGCGCTATGGCTCTTAAAACTAAAATAGGAGGCATAAATACAAAATTGCCGGGCACTAGGCCCGGCAACAGAAGGAGTATGTGTCTTGGTTAACCGCCGCTATTGCCAAGCCCCAGGATGACAATGCCCGCAACGATAATGCCCATCACGATAATGACTAAAGGAAGCACCTTATGTAGCCCGTTAGGGGACTTTTTCGCTTCTGGCTGCCGTTGCGGCTGAGATGTTTCAAAGTCCTCAGGCAGACGTTCATTCATTACGTGCTCTATCTCTTCTTCCCGGGTTTTGCTTTCCTTGGTATCCATACAACACCTCTCGCTTTCCGGTTAGATGATCAACAGCGCGGCGATTAACCCTCCTCGTCACGCTTAGCGCTATAGTGTAACGACATCAAAGTGAACATCTGGGTTCACATCTGCGTCGTAATCTACGTCATCACGCTCGAAGCCAAACAGCTTCAAAAATTCGTGCTTATATCCAGCATAGTCGGTAATTTCGAACAGGTTCTCTGTCGTGACAGTCGGCCATAGGTCTTGGCAGGCTTGTTGTACGTCGTCACGCAGCTCCCAGTCGTCAAGACGTAGGCGGCCTTGGTCGTCAGTGACCATATCGTCAGGCTGGCCAGAATAAAGACGCTCTCCAAACAAACGGTTTAATTGATCGATAGTGCCTTCATGCAGGCCCTGCTCTTTCATGATGCGGTAGACCATGGCGATATACAGCGGCATGACTGGAATCGCGGCACTCGCCTGGGTAACGACCGACTTAAGTACGGCAACATTGGCACCGCCGCCTGTCTCTTTCAGCTTGGCATCAATCGCAGTCGCGGCGCGATCAAGGTCTTCTTTCGCTTTACCCAACGCACCGTGCCAGTAAATCGGCCAGGTAATTTCAGTACCGATATAGCTAAACGCCACGCTACGCGCGCCTTTCGCCAGCACACCCGCGTCGTCCAGGGCGCTCATCCATAGCTCCCAGTCCTCACCGCCCATTACTGTGATGGTATCGTCGATCTCTTGCTGAGTGGCAGGCTCGACTTCTGCCTCGATGATGGCGTCTTTATTCGTATCAATCGCGGTAGCGCGATAGGTTTCACCAATCGGCTTCAGGCTCGAGCGCTTTACTTCCCCAGTATCTGGCAACTTGCGCACTGGTGAAGCTAGGGAGTACACCACCAGGTCAACTTCACCCATGTCTTGTTTGATCAACTCGATGGCTTTTTCACGCGCTTCGTTAGAGAACGCATCACCATTGATTGATTTACTGTACAGGCCCTCTTGCTTGGCAAACTTGTCAAATGCAGCACTGTTGTACCAGCCAGCCGTACCGGTTTTTTTCTCACTACTAGGCTTTTCAAAGAAAACACCTAGGGTATCAGCGCCATAACCAAAGGCAGCCGTAATACGCGCTGCCAAGCCGTAGCCGCTAGAAGCACCAATCACCAACACCTTTTTAGGGCCTTGGCTTTTATCTAAACCACGCGCACGGGTCGCTTCGATCTGTTCCAGAACGTTTTGCTCGCAGCCTTTAGGGTGAGTGGTGGTGCAGATAAAACCACGCACTTTTGGTTTAATGATCACATTGGACCCCTTTATCAGATTGATGTCGCTATCAGCATGGCAGTGCCATTACCGTGTGGGGGTATTCTAGCGGTCTAGACGCGCCCTGTCCGCTCTTGAGCTTCTTCGCCATTCACGGCAGGATAGCGACCAGACAACTCCTTGCCGACGAGACCCTGATGAACGCACAGCAGCTAGTCGATGAACGCGGCGACCTATGGCTTGCTCTTGCACCGCTATGGCTGGACCGTGAGCCAAGCGAGCGTGACTACGCCCATATGATTGAGATGATCGAACAGCATGACATGTCGCTGAAAGAGCTAGAGTGGATGTTCCGCTTGGAGCTTGCCCCAGTGATGGCGAGGCACCAGCTGTCTATTGCCAGTGAATGGCGAAAATTCGATGACTATACGCTGATGAAACAGTTGGTAAGCCACAACCTGCGCCTGAAAGGCTGGCGGCGCAAAAGTTGGGCGCTGTTTTCTGGATTAACCACGATGATGGTTCGTCATCGCTGGGTAGAGTTAATGCAGCGACTAATGGTTACCCGTGGCGAGCTCTAACCGTTTAGCTTGCGCTTTACTCTTTATCAAGGGCGGCTTCCAGCGCAAGCCGCAGTGACAGACCATGATCGTTGGGAGCAAATCGCGCGATCACCCTGCCATCGCGTCCCACCAAGAACTTGGTAAAATTCCACTTGATCGCTTTGGTGCCTAACACGCCCGGAGCTTCTTGTTTAAGCACCACAAACAGCGGATGGGCGTTTGGACCATTCACTGACACTTTTTCCATGAGTGGAAAGCTGACGCCAAACTGCTGTTCGCCGAAGATACAGAAAGCTTCTGCACTCTCCGGCGACTGCTTACCAAACTGGTTACAGGGGAAGCCAAGCACCGTAAAGCCACGGTCTCGGTAGCGCTGGTACAAACTTTCCAGCTCTTTTAACTGCGGGGTAAAGCCACACTTACTGGCCACATTAACGACCAACAACACCTGCCCGCGCAGCGCCCGCAAGTTAAATGGCTTGCCTTGATGGGTATAACAATCCTGCTCATAAATCATCATCGCAAGGCCCCCTAAATGACTCCACCAGCATAGGCTTTACCATGCCACGGCATTGGCAGTTACACCAGTGCGGCTTATTAACTAATCGGCCCTGCGACAACGCGCAGCGCCAGTGCAATAAGCAGCACCCCAGTGATTCGATTGATCCAGTGGGCATGGCGCTGGAGCCAAGGCAATACGCGAGAGTGTGAAAGCCCTACTGCTACTAAAACGTACCAGCCCCCATCAATAATAATCGCAGTTGCGACGATAATTGCCTTGGCAAGGACACTCATTTCAGGCGTCACGAACTGACTTAATAGCGCCACAAAAAAAATGATCAACTTGGGGTTACCCAGCGCCACCAGCACCCCTTCCTTGGCAGCTTGTCGCGGCGTTGTCACTGCGGCATCGGGGGATAGCGCTCCACCTCTGCCCGCCCGTAGTGCTTTTATCCCAAGCCAGGCTAAATAGGCCGCCCCACACCATGTCACTAGTTGAAATAAATCTGGATGGCGCACAATAAGCGCACCTAAGCCCCATACGGTGAGCAACGCATAGAACCCGACGCCCAGCGCATGAAAAATCGCAGCCGTCATGCCGGGTAAGCGACCACCTCCTAACGTATGGCGCAGTACCAGTGCCAGGCTAGGTCCTGGTGACATCGCCCCCATGGCGCAGATAGCGGCCAGCGATAGCCAGAGTGACAACGGCATTTTTCTCTCCTTGAAAGACAACAATGTAGGTTGGCTGAGTATACGACAGTCGCACAAGCGTTTAGCGAATAAATCCATCCCCTTAAATAACGCTGTTAGCATGGTACGCTGTTGGGTAAAATTTTCCCCTTTTTGAAAACGATGACGCCTGCTATGCAGGCGGTTCATGGCTAATAAAGGACTTCAATATGGGTAGGGCGTTTCAAAACCGTAAGGAATCCATGGCCAAAACGGCCGCTGCGAAAACCAAGGTTTACAGCAAGTATGGACGTGAAATTTACGTCTGCGCTAAAGCAGGCGGCACAGATCCAAACGGTAACCTTGCGCTACGCGGTTTAATGGAGCGTGCTAAGAAAGATCAGGTGCCGTCTCACGTTATCGATAAAGCCTTGGATAAAGCGAGCGGCGCAGGCGGCGAAGACTTTTCACCAGCGCGCTATGAAGGCTTTGGTCCCGGTAACGTGATGGTGATCGTCGACTGTTTGACCGACAACCCCAACCGCACCTTTGGTGATGTGCGCGGCTGCTTTACCAAAACGAAAAGCAAAATTGGCACTCCCGGTAGCGTTAGTCACATGTTTGATCACTGCGCGATTTTTTCGTTTGCGGGCAGTGATGAAGAAGCTGTGCTTGAAGCCCTCATGGAAGCCGATGTCGACGTTACCGACATTGAGCAGGAAGAGGAGCGTATCACGGTGTTTGCGCCGCATACCGATTACGCTAAAGCCAAACAAGCGCTGTTGGATGCTTTCGGTGAGATTGATTTCGAAGTAGACGAAATCCAATTCTTACCACAAACCCCCACGCCCATCGACGGCGATGACGTGGTGATGTTTGAGAAACTGCTGGGCATGCTCGAAGAGCTGGACGATGTTCAGAATGTTTTCCACAGTGCCGAACTACCGGAAGCAACGGCTTAAACCGTCACTCGGTTGACACATCCCCCTTGTGGTCGTCAGCACTTATGTCGCTGGCGGCCGCAGGTCACCGTCATTAACTAGCGGCACCCTGTGAGTCCAAGGCTGCATCAGGCGGTAACAATGCCGGCGTAACGCCCGCTGCGCTTAGCACTTGTTTACCGCGCACTGTCAAATCGGTGATAAACAAAAATTGCTGCCGTGGATCCACCGGATAAGCGCGAATACGGTAATGCGTGCCCCAAGGTTTCTCCTCCGCTACGACAATAATCGGCTTATCAAACTTAAGGTAAGCACTGGTTAACGCGACGTCTCGTAACGCTTTACGCACCCAGCCAGCTTCGTGCTCCGGGTGAAGATAAAAACTTGCCACGCACTGAAGACTAACGTCGCCATTGTTAGCGTTATAAATAGCAGAATCCCAAAGTTTAAGATGAGGCACCGCCACCAAATCATCGTCGGGCGTTACTATTTCTACTGTGCGCATGCCAACGTGCTTTACTTCGCCGTAAGTTCCTTCAATGTTGACCCAATCCCCTGGCCGATAGGGCAATTCAACGGCAGATACTACTCCGGCAATCAAGCTACTTACGTAATCTTTTAGGGCAAAGCCAATCGCTAGGCCAATGGCCCCCAGCAGCGTTACCATATTGCGCAATGAAGGCTCAATAACGATAGGAACAGCCACAGCCAGCGCGGTAATTAAAATCAATAACCGGGTGAGTGGCACCAGCGCAAATACTCTAAACCGCACTTGGCCGTGCAAGCGATTGGCTAACCAGTTCAACCCTCGCTGGCTGACAATAATCAATAGCACCGTACTCGCTAGAATGACTCCTAAGGTAATCAGCGCTTGACTATCAATATCATTAAACAGCTTGGCGTACTGCTCTTGATCGTCCATATAAGCTCCTAAAGCGGGTCAACTAGATAGTTTCGCGATTCCAGCAGTTGTCGCACGCTTGCGTAGCTTAATGGGGCGACTTGCCAGCGCCCTTGATGGCAACGGAGAATTCCCTGGCGAGCAAGTGCTAACCGTGCGTTTAGCGCTTCATGACTCGAGAATGGCAGCACATACCCTAACGCTTGATCCTCTAGCCCCCCATGAATGAGCAGCGTATGTAGCAACAGCGTTGCCACATCCCCCGTATCCGATGCTAGCTCCGCTTCCGCCAATGCGTCTAGTAGCCATAACTCTTTTGACGGCTCTTTTGACTGCCCTTGAGACTGCTCTTGTGAACGGCCACTTTCGTCATTTCCCGCCGGTTCGCGCAGCCGCTCTCGCCAGTAGTGCCAAGCAATACCTAAATGCCCTCGACAGTGGGCTGCTAGACGTTGCAACTCTTTATAGGAACGCTCGTTATAGGAACGCTCGTTATAGGAACGCTCACCATCAGCGCTATTTTCACTAACGTCAGCAAGAATCGGCTGTCCCGTGCGGGAGCTATACACCGTCGGGCGGACGCCACCATCACCCGCCAACTGGGCAAAATAGTGTGCCAGCTGCTCACCCTCTAATGCCTGCAGGGTAACCACGGGTACGCCTTCCAACCCCACCGCATGCTGCAAATAAGCATACGTCCAGCTATCACAACCAATCACGCCCTGCCCCAAGCGGCCACTTAACGCCCGCTCTAACAATTCACGGACGCCCTGCAGCCCTTGGGTATGGCGTAAAAAATGCCGCTCTAAGGCGGGGATTACCCACTGACGCTGGGAACCACAGCGCTCGACCCACTCTAGGCAACCCTCTGTGAGCTCGTTGAGGGTGGGCGCAGATATGCAATTGACGCCCTGCTGCTGCGCCCAATGGCTAACAACAGCTCCGTGACCACCATGAGGTGGTGAAATAAACAACACGACTGGCGCATCAACACACTCTTCCGTTACTTGGCTGAGGGCGCGAGCCGCCGGCGTCCAATCAATAGCAGGCACCCAGTGCGAAAGTGCGACTTCAGATAACTTACGCAGCTCACTCTCTTCTTTTGCTTGGCGTTCCGAGGCTTCTCTACCTACTATCCATGTAGTTGCTGCTCGCCAACTACGCCGCCACTGGCTGGCTTGGGTGTGTTCTGGTGTTTGAAATGACTCAAGCGCCACCACTTCCCATGGCGAAAAAGCAGACTTCGTTGAGCGCTGCGTCATATGCCGCCTCGAACATAGATAAGTGGATTAAGGTTAGCATGCCTCATGAGGGGTTAGCCGAACTTATCGTCTAAAATAAAGTCGTTATACAATAGCTAACTTATATGAGAGCAAAGCGCAGGAGGCGACAATGAGCGTAGTTAACGTCACTATGGCAGAACTGCATGAAAAGCTTTCAAAGTGCATTGCAGGCGAACGGGTGCTGATCGACCACGAAGGAAATCGATTTAGCGCACGTATTCAACATGTTGGCTTTACGGGGTTAAAGGTCATTCCTGAAACGCAGATCAAAAACAGCACAGGGGACCCGGGTGATATCGAAGGAGTCACCGTTCCTTATGATGATATTTGGGAACTTGAAGTTAAAGGGGTCGTGTATAGCCGCTTGGAAACGTGATCTTTTTTTGCACACCCACTCCTCAGTGGGCGTGCAATGGCAACACTCCAAAACCAAAAAAGTTAACTCAACCTAGTAATAAGCACTGCCTAGCTAGAAAGTCAGACAAATCTTACCGAAGTGTTCACCGGACTCCTGATGGCGGAAGGCGTCGGCAATGTCACTCAGTGCAAACTCACGGTCAATAATCGGCTTCAAATTAGCCGCTTCGATAGCACGAATCATCTCAATTTGATGACGACGACTTCCCACAATAAGACCTTGCAGCTTAGCTTGCTTAGCCATCAACTTGGCTGTTGGTATTTCGCCTTCCCGACCGGTTAGCACACCAATCAGCGCGATATGCCCGCCAATTTTTACCGCCTCAACCGATTGCGGCAACGTACCAGGGCCGCCTACTTCAACAACATGGTCGACACCTTCACCATTCGTTAACGCCTTAACGGCCTTGCCCCAGTCAGGCGTTTCTTTATAGTTAATGGTGTGTTCAGCGCCCAGCTCGCGCAGGCGGGTCAGTTTTTCATTAGAAGACGATGTGGCAATTACCCGCGCGCCCATCATCTTGGCAAACTGTAGCGCAAAAATGGAAACGCCCCCGGTGCCCAACACCAGCACGGTGTCTCCTGCTTTTAATCCACCATCAACGACTAGTGCCCGCCAAGCGGTCAAGCCTGCGGTCGTCAGCGTCGCAGACTCCGCATGACTGTAACCTTGCGGCTGATGGGTGAACGAGGTAGCGGCAGCCACAACTTGCTCGCGAGCATAGCCATCAATGCCATCCCCTGGCGTGGTGACAAAGTCGCCTACTCGCGCAGGCCCTTCCAGCCAGTCAGGGAAAAAGGTCGACACAACGGCATCACCAACTGCGAACTCGCTAACGCCTTCCCCAACCGCTTCGACCACACCGGCACCATCCGACATGGGAATACGGCCATCTGCGGTGGGAATCATCCCTGCTACCACGGCATAGTCATGAAAGTTAAGTGAACTGGCGTGCAGACGTACTTTAATTTCACCGGGACCAGGCTCACCTGGCGTCGTTAGTTCAACCACGTCCAGTTTAGCTAAACCGCCGGGCTCTCGAAGCTGAATGGCTTGCATCACTACCTCCTATTGAACACATGTCGTCCACTGTGACTAGTATTAAAAAGCCTAGTAAACGACTGGTCTAATATGAAATGAGGGCACTGGAGTCAGTATCAAGGCCAAGATCAAGATCGTGCCCCAAAAAGCCCCCGGACTGGCGCTGCCACAAGCTGGCGTAAATACCGTTCTGTGCCAGCAATTCTTGGTGAGTACCACTCTCCACCATACGACCTTCATCGACCACAATTAATCGGTCAAGCATCGCAATGGTAGAGAGTCGGTGCGCAATGGCAATCACCGTTTTTCCCTCCATCAGCGAATCGAGCTGCTCTTGAATCGCGGCTTCCACTTCGGAATCCAACGCTGAGGTAGCCTCGTCCAACACCAGAATCGGGGCGTTTTTAAGCAGCACGCGAGCAATGGCAATACGCTGGCGCTGACCGCCGGATAGTTTCACACCGCGCTCGCCCACATGGGCATCCAGCCCGCGTCGCCCTTTAGGGTCGACCAGCTCGTTAATAAACGTATCTGCGTGGGCGCGGCACACTGCTTGCCACACATCATCATCGCTGGCATGAGGGCTACCGTAGCGAATATTATCTCTCAGCGAACGATGCAGCAGCGAGGTATCCTGAGTCACCATGCCAATCTGATGACGTAATGAGGTCTGGGTAACATCAGCAATATTCTGTCCATCAATCAGGATACGCCCGCCCTGTAGGTCATAAAAGCGCAGCAACAGATTGGCCAGGGTGGACTTACCTGCTCCGGATCGGCCAATCAAGCCAATTTTCTCGCCAGGTTTAATCGTCAGGCTCAACCCGTCAAAGACGTTTTTACTTTCACCCTTAGCCTGGGCGTACTGAAAGCGCAGCGCATCAAACACAATTTCGCCATTGGGCACCGCGAGCGCTTTGGCATTGGGCTTATCTTTGATCGTGGGCTCCTGGGCGATGGTATTCATACCATCTTGCACCGTACCAATATTTTCAAACAGACCGGCCACTTCCCATAAAATCCAATCCGACATAAAGCGGATACGCATCACCAAGGCTATCGCAATCGCTAACACGCCCAGGGAAATAGCGTCAAAATACCAAGCGCTGATCGCCATACCCGCCGTTCCCACAAGTAGCAGCGTATTGAGCAGCGTCAGGCAAACACTCATGATGGTGACTAGCCGCATTTGACGATGCACCGTGTCCATAAAACCTTGCATCGCATCCTTGGCGTAGCCCTGTTCACGTTCGGTATCAGCAAACAGCTTAATCGTTTGGATATTGCTGTAACTATCAACCACGCGCCCCGTCATCTGGGCTCGTGCATCGGCCTGAGCCATCGAAACATCGCGCAGGCGCGGGACAAAAAAGCGCATAATGCCTAAATAGCCAACCAACCAAATTGCTAACGGCAATAGCAGCCACGGGTCTGCACGGCCTAATAAAATTGCCGCCCCAGTGAAGTACACAATGGCGTAAACCATTAGATCCATCACTTTGGTGACAGTCTCACGAATAGCCAACGCTGTTTGCATGACTTTTTGCGACACTCGCCCTGCAAACTCATCCTGATAAAAGGCCAAGCTTTGGCTAAGCATATGGCGGTGAGAAAGCCAGCGGCCGATCATCGGGTAGTTACCGAAGATGCTTTGGTGGGTCACCAGAGACTGCGCCAGTACCAGTAGCGGCAGGCCGATAATCACTAACACGCCCACGCCTGCCAGCCAAAGCCCGTGATCCGACCAGAAATTCGCGCGTTCTACGTTACCCAGCCAATCGACCAAGTCGCCCATATAACTAAAAAACACCACCTCCGCTGCGGAAACCAAGGCAGTCGCGACCGACATCAGCAATAGCCACGGCCATACAGGGCGCGAAAAATGCCAAATAAACGGCAGCAGACCTTTCGGTGGCGTGGCAACCTCACCTTCGGGATAGGGGTTCACCCGCGTTTCAAAGTAACGGAACAGCGGCGCTAGCGTACGTGACAACATGGAAAGTCCTTTCGTTACCTTAATAGACAGATGTAGTTAAGAAGATTGGCGACGCAATAGCCAACGAGCCCAAAAAGGGGCCAAGATCATCAGTGTGACCATACGCAGTAAGTGGTGAAATGCTACAAACACAGGATCGATATTAAGCGCGACAGCAAGAATAGCCATTTCACCGATGCCACCGGGAGCCAGCGCTAATAGGGCTACGTCTCGGCGCACGCCCAACAGCTGATGGATCAGTTCAGCAAACAGTGCTAACACCACCAGTGCAAGCAGCGTCGCCACCCCCGACTGCCATAAATAGCGCCCGAGCAGGCGTCGTGTCATGCCTTGAAAACGCGAGCCAATCGCGCTGCCCAACACCCATAACATGAGGTTCATTCCCCAACCAGGCAAGCTAAGGCTGGCCAGCCCAAACCCAGAGAGCAAGGCCGCCATAATAAGCGGCGCAAGTAACGCCGAACTTGGAATGCGCAGCCACCGGCCCACCGGTAATAAGAAAGGAATAGTGAGCAGCATCCAGCCGTGCTCAAGGGTAGCCTGGGCTGGCCCAATGTCACCAGCACCGCCTTCAAATGCCCAAAACAGGGGAGGCAGAAACAGGATAACGAGAATAATCCGTAGTGACTGGGCAATGGCGATGCGTTGCGGGTCACCGCCACATTGATCACCGAGCATGATCATTGCCGTCATGGCCCCTGGCGATGCACCAAACCAAGCACTGACCGGGTCGAAGCCACAGCGACGATACCACGCCGCAGCAACCGCGGTGGATGCCGCAACACCTGCCAGCAAGAGTGCTGCCGAGATTGGCCAGTCCAGCACACGATGGGCAAGTTGAGGGGTTACTTGACTGCCCAGTACCAATCCCATAACCGCTAAAAACACGTTGCGCAGCGGCTCCGGTACGCCAACGTTAATTCCTTTTGCCGATACCAGCAGGTTGGCGATCAGTGGGCCTAGCATCCAGGCAAGCGGTAAACCGGCGAGGTGAAAAACGATGCCGCCCACGGCGCCTACGGCAAGCGATATGGATAGCGCTTTTGTGCTCCCTGCACTCAACATGACGCCCTTCACATCGACTCCCTATATCTAAAAACCCAGTCTCTACTGACGCAATAATTAACCTGCTAATAGCTCCAGTAGTTTAGCACTGAACCAACGGCTCGGGCTTCTATGATGGCTTAGGAATATCGCTTTTGTTGTTTAGCCCAGCTATTCAGAGGTTAACCTTAAATTTTTCTGCCATGTTATCTGTATCCGTCAGCCAGCAATGGCGAATTTTCTCACAGCGGGGGCTAGTCACTATTTGATGCGGACAAGCCCGCGAGTGCTAAAACGGTGGGGATAACTTACCAGTTGAGAACAACAGGAGGCTCGGTGAACGCTGAAGTTCTAGTCACAACACTGGAACAACATCGCCGAATTTACGGGCTACGTTAGTCAACTACCTAGCCCCTTACGGCATATGGCAGAAATAACGGGCGGTCTAAATGACCGCCAATAACTAAAGTGACGCCAATAGCCCTTTGATAGTAGAGGGTATATTCATTAGAAAATTAATGCTCTGACTTCAACTACCCTTGAGTATTCTGACGTATAAACTTATCGACCTCTTCTGCCGTAGGGATACTACTGACAGCACCATGCTTCTGAACCGTAAGTGCTGCCGCCACAGTTGCCCTTTGCAAGCATGCTGATGGCTCTAGTCCCGCCTGCCGAGCCGCTAGGAAGTAGCCAACAAAGGTATCACCCGCTGCCGTTGTATCAATAGCTTTCACCTTTAAGGCCGCTTGAAAAAAGGTCTTCTTATTGTACTGATACCAAGCCCCTTCACTACCAAGCGTCAGAATGACCTCAGTATCTCCAAACGCTTCATCCAAACGCCTTAATATATCTGAAATTTTTGAGTCTATGGGCATACCCAATAAATGCAGCGCCTCGGTACGATTAAAGAAGAGTAACTGGCACTGGTTCAAAGGCAGCAATAAAATCTCTTCACTCATAGGGGCAGCGTTAAGCACCACCTTACAGCCATGACTCACCGCTAACGGGATAAGTTTATCAAGAGCATTGCACTCATTTTGAACAAGTACTGTATCGCCAGGAGTCGTTTTTGCCAGCAACGACAAAATCTGCTCTTCAGTAAAACCATGATTAGCGCCGGAGAATAATAAAATAGCGTTTTCGCCACCTTGATCAACTTGGATAATTGCGCGCCCGCTTGGCTCGGCGGTAAGCTCAATATCGCTCACATCAACACCCGCTTGTTGCAACTCGTCAGTCACCCAGGCGTCCATTGAGCATACCCTGCCCCAGTGACTTACCCTTCCCTTGGCACGCGCTATCGCCAGCGACTGATTGGCTCCCTTCCCCCCCAATCCACTAATATATTCATCACTTTTGAGTGTTTCACCGGGACATACAAAATATGGCACACGATAAGTATGGTCGATATTAATTGAACCAAAGTTAAAAATCACTGGCACCGCTCCTCACTTTAGAGTTCAACTATTATTAATAACTTTAGCTGTATAAAGAATGTAGTTAAAAAATCAGCCAGCATTAACGCTGGCTGACCTAAAAACCCTGTTTAAAAAAAACCTCCTTAACTACCCCTCCAACACGAAGGGAGATACGTACTGATCAACATTATCCGGGGTGATCAGGATGCAGTCGTAGAGCTGCTTTTCACCATCAAGGCCGGTTTCGCCTGTACGAATATAGCGGTCGGCGATTCGTGCCGCGTCCTCGGCAAAGACCGCTACCGGCTGCAGGACCGAATAGGCAAGCTCGCCAGCACGCACGGCATCAACAGCATCAGGGCTGCCATCAAATCCCCCAACGATCACATCATCCAGCTTGCCTTCCTGTTTCAATGCCACAATGGCACCTAGGGCCATTTCGTCATTACCGCTGATCACGCCGGTGATATCAGGGTTGGAACGCAACATGCTCTGCATCTTGTTACGGCCTTCAGTACGATCCCAGTTGGCAATATCGGACGCCTTGCTGACCAGATCGGGATATTGGCTCAAGACGGTTTCATAACCATTGGAGCGAGTGGCAGCATTATTATCCGACGGCGGCCCCATCAACTCGACATAGGTGCCTTCACCGCCCAGTTGAGTGGCCCATTCCTGCGCACCAAGCGCCGCTCCTTGGGCGTTGTTGGAAACCAGTTGTACCTTGGCAAGGCCTTGCTGGTTGATCTCGGCATTAATAATGAACACTGGAATACCGGCATCCACTGCCTTGCGAACAGCACCAATCGAGCCATCGGCGTTCGCCGGGTCGAGAATGATGGCTTTCGCGCCATTGGTGATGGCAGTATCCACCTGGTTACTTTCCGTATTAGTGTCGCCCACATGAGAGCTTACGCTGGCTTCATACCCCAGCTCTTCCACCGTTCTTTCGGCGACGCTACCTTCTGTCTGCCAATAGGGGTTAGACATGTCGTTGACAATAATCGAGATCAGGCCCTTGTCCTGTGCGGCCAGAGATCCGCTGAAGAGTGCCGAGGCACCTACAATGGCGGCAAACAGGAGCTTTTTGCTTTTCGGTAACATGACGTTTTCCTCACTTTTGTGTTTATAGTGCGAGCTTCAAGCCGTTACGGCCATCCTTTCCTGCAGAAGACCACTCAGGTGGCTTTCGCTTTGGAAATTTCTTGAGGAGCTGATGAATCCGCCTTTTTATCAGCGGGTTTTGTGGTGCTCTTTTTAGCGCTGTACTGAATGTTGTTCAGCATGACTGCAAAGACAATGACACTGCCAGTGAACACCATCTGCCAGTAGGCAGAGACACCGATAATGACCAGCCCATCAGCTAGGAACCCGATAACAAAGGCACCCAGCAAGGTGTTGCGTACCGTGCCACGACCTCCCATCAAGGACGCACCGCCGATCACAACTGCAGCAATAGCCGTCAGTTCATAGGTGGTGCCAGCTGTAGGGCCAGCAGAAGTCAACTGGGAAGCGAGCACTATGCCTGCCATTGCGGCACACATACCTGAGATGATGTAGACGGCAAGCTTGACGCGTTTGACAGGAACACCGGAGAGCTCCGCAGCGCGCGCATTGCCGCCGGTGGAATAGATCCAGCGCCCGAAGGGAGTGCGGCTCAGTGCCACCATGCAGACGGCGGCTACCACAAACAGAATCAGCACGCCCATCGGAATGCCGAACAGTTTGTTGAACCCGAGCCACTCGAAACCGGTATTACCCAGTGTCGGATCGCCACTGAGCTGATTGAAGGTCAAGCCATCGGTCAGCAGCAAGGCCGCACCGCGAGCCACGTAAAGCATGCCCAAGGTGGCGACAAAAGCCGGTACCTGAAAGTAGGCAACCAGTACACCGTTGAGGGTGCCGACAAAGGCGCCCAGCAGGCACGTCAGCACAACCACCACCCATACGGAGGGGTAGAAGGCCAGGTCCAGTGATTCGATGTGTATACCTTCCAGCAACAAGCCGGCAAAGACGCCACATAGCGCCATGGTTGAACCTACCGAGAGATCGATACCTCCCGTAAGGATGACGAATAGCATGCCGATACCAAGCAGCCCGAACACTGCCACATGCGACGACATGGTCAGGAAGTTACCCGTCGAGAAATAGACAGGCGATAAGATCGAAAATACGATGATGATTGCAATCAGCGCGAAGAAGGCTCTGCCTTCAAGCAGCATATGGACAATATTGATTCGGCTTTTACCGCCGAGTAATGCATTATTATTGTGCTGAGACATGGTTGCTACCTATCCGATTTGAATGTTACACGGCTACCGATTCACCTGAAGCAGCCATAATCTCGTCCTTGGTTACGCCGGGCGAAAATTCTGCCGATATCCTTCCTTTGCTCATGACCAGGACACGGTGCGGTATGCTCAGGCATTCGCTGACTTCAGACGTCGAGAAAACCACGGCAAGCCCCCGGCGAGCGCCTTCGCTTAGCAACTTGAAGACTTCGGCTTTGGCACCGATATCGATACCCCGGCTGGGCTCATCCAGCATGATGACGTCGGGATGGGTAGCCAGCATCTTGCCAATAACGACTTTCTGCTGGTTGCCCCCAGACAGTGAGCCAATCGCGGCATCACCACCGTCCGTCTTGATATGGACGTTACCGATGGCAGAGGAGACGATCTTCTCTTCCAGTTCAGATGAGGTAAACAGTCGGCGCGTAAACTCACTAATGCTTGCCAGGGTGAGGTTTCGCCCCACGCTCACTGTCTGGACCAGTCCATCGCGTTGACGGTCTTCCGGCACCAATGCCAAGCCTTCGTTGATTCTCTGGGCGATGGTAAGGTGAGAGATATCGTGCCCGTTGAGAAGGATTTCCCCGCTTGCCTGCTGGGTCCGCCCCGCGATGCACTCCAGCAACTCCGTGCGACCGGCTCCCATCAACCCATAGATACACACAATCTCGCCGGCACGAAGATCGAGAGACAGGTCATCGACGACATAGCGGTCGTCAACATTGCTGTCAGACAGGGACAGATGTTTGATGGAAAGAGCAACATCCCCCTGCTCGTATCCAACGGGCGGTGAACCCAGGTCAAAGCTTTCCCCCACCATATTCGTGACAATCCACTGCAGGTCGATGTCTCGGCGCGGTGCATATGCAGTCATCACGCCGTCACGCAATACAACAGCGTGATCGGTAATCTGCAGCGCTTCCTCCAGGTGGTGTGATATGTAGACGATGGATACACCCTTCCTTTTAAGGTCCTCGACAACCTTGAACAGGGTCTCCACTTCCGATGCGCTCAGGGCCGACGTCGGTTCATCCATGATCAGAATGCGTGAGTTCTTGGACAGCGCCCGAGCAATCTCGACAATCTGTTGTTGCCCAACCCGAAGATCCTCAACGAGTGCCAAGGGGTCAATCGGCTCATCAAGCTCATCCATCAAGCGCTGGGTCTCTCGCGCCTCTTCCTGATAGTCAACGCTTCCGCTTGCCCTGGTGAGTTCGCGCCCCATGAAAATGTTGTCACGCACATTGAGATTCGGAGCCAGGCTCAATTCCTGATGGATAATAGTGATGCCCAGTGCTTCGGCATCCGCCGGCGAGGAAAAGTGTACCGCCTTGCCTTCAAGCACTATCTCTCCGGCAGTTGGGGCAATGACGCCTGATAGAACCTTCATCAATGTCGATTTGCCCGCGCCGTTTTCCCCGAAAAGCGTAGTTACCTGTCCGCGGTAAATATCGAAGTTAACTTCCTTGAGCGCATGCACTGCCCCAAAACGCTTCTCAATGCTACGCGCTGAGAGAATCACCTCACCTGCTGATGGCTCTGCATCTGACGATGAAGGTTTTGATGACATGGCTGCTGGTGCTGCTGTATTTGCATGCATGGTTAAACCCTCACTCAGAAACGTTCAACTGCACCGGGGTTACCAGCCAGTTACTGGGGTTTAGCAGCATGAAGGCACCCACTACTTCAAGGGTTTTGCCGGTCAGATCCAGCTCGGAGATACCTTCCAATACCTGACGTTTCATCTCTTCGTTAAGAGCCGCCCCCGCATCCTGATACTCGATTTGGTTAGTGAAGTTGCCAAATGCGATATCTCCTGTGGCATCACGCAGCGTGGTGCCATTGATAACAGGGCCGGTCTGAACGCGAATAGTGATATCGTCGGGTACTCCCTCAATATCGAGAGAATAGATACCTGACTGGCCTGCTTCAGCGACGCCCGTCATCGTCACCGGTACAATGTGACCAATTCCCGCCGCAACACCATAGGCCTGGCCAGCGGCACCGGCATCTTCCAGCACCTCAGCCGCCAATTCTTCAGCACTGATGGCATTGGCTTGAATATATTCCTGAATAGACGGAAAGTTCTCTTCTCCAAAACGCTGTTGAGAAAATTCGCCTGAGTCTTCGAGTTCGCTGATCTTGACCGTATGGGTGTCCATCATCATGAGAATGACAAGCAGCAGTGTTAATGCACCAAGGACGTAAGCCCCTCTATGCTTCCCACTGGCTTTGGAAGCAAAATTTATTGTGGCCGTCATGACAACTCCACTTATCGTTGTATTTGGATGTTAGTTATTGAGCTTGGACTAGCCACCAGGGAGGCTAGCCCTCCTGACGACTAGCCCTTCCAATCCGGCACTAATACCACTTTCAACGCATCAGGCTCATTGCGCATCAAGTCCAGTCCATCATGAAATTTTTCAAGTGGCAGCTTGTGTGTGACGACATTGTCGGTGGGGAAGTCTCCGTTGCTGATTCCTTCGATCACTAGGGGGTAGCAATACGGGCCAAGATGGGCGCCGAGAACATCGAGCTCCTTGCGATCACTGATAATGCTCCAGTCAACGGTTACCGGGTCCTTAAAAACACTGAATTCCACGAAACGGCCCAGCTTGCGAATCATGAACAAACCCTGTTCAACCGATTGCACTGCACCAGAAGCTTCTATATAGACATCACACCCATAGCCATCCGTGATGCTCTTTACATAGTCAACGACATCAACCTCAGCAGGGTTGAGCACGATGTCCGCACCAAATTTCTTGGCAAGTTCAAGGCGGTTGTTGTTCAAATCAAGGACAACCAGCTTGGCAGGGCCGGATTTCTTGATGGGACCGATCATGCCCAGCCCCAGCGTTCCCGCTCCCGACAGCACCACAACATCACCCAACTCTATCTGGGCACGCTTTACGGCATGCAGTGAACAGGCATAGGGTTCGACCAGAACGGCCTTCTCCATCGGGATGTCATCAGGCAGCTTGAAATTGATGGCTTCTTTAGGGAACACCATATACTCGGCCATACCGCCGTTAACATTGTGCTGAAAGCCATAGACATCATGCTTTTCGCACATCCAGTACTGGCCGCGATTGCAGAACCTGCAATCCCAGCAGGGCACGATTTGCTCGGAAATTATTCTGTCTCCGATTGCAAAGCCCTCAACACCATCGCCAAGCTCTACAACGTGTCCAATAAACTCATGCCCGGGGATCATGGGGGCCTTGATGTAGGCCGGCTGTGTTTCATCGCCCCAGAAACTCGGCGCACCCTCATAGGCTTTCAGATCACCGGCGCATATACCGCATGCCTCGACTTTGATCAGTACCTCGCCATCTCTCGCCTTGGGAACCGCCACGTCTTCCAGCCTGTAATCACCGGGAGCATAAGCAACCACAGCCTTCATGGTTTCAGGTACTTCAAGGTTGGTAGTTGTCACGTTACTGCTGGCGCTGGTCATGTGAACCTCCTTAGCATGCCGATTATTACAAAAGCTCTCTCTTCGTTCATATGTATTAAGTATCAGAGTTATTGCTGCGTCAATGCATCCAGTACCAATAACTCTCTAATACTTTAGGATAACTAATATGCTTATGATTATTAAGGATTTTATATATTTCATCTTATCCATGCAGCAGCATAGTGATGCGGAGGGCAACAATTTAACTAAAATTATGTGATCACAGAGTGATCATATGAACATATCTTAAGACGAGTAACAGGGCTTTTTTCCAAACCGTCATACCGAAGGACAAAGAGCAGGGGCCTAGCAACATCCAGAGACGAGCGTCATCACCTCGCATCAGCAGGTGGTGCGAGGTGGCTTATTAGGTAGGCAATGGGTAGCTGGACCTGCTCGATCAGACGGAGCTCTCGCCCCGACGGGTCGCCTCATCCAGGCGAATAATAGTGTGCGCATTGGAGGCGCTTGTAGCGAGGGTATCAATCACTCCAGTACGCAGCGCCCCAAGAATACCCACCGCCTTGGTGTTTTCGCTGGCAATGGCAATAACATCGGGCACTCGGGTCAGATCCTGAATACTCAGACCAATAACCCGGCCCTGCATAGGCGTAGCAGAGGGGTGACCATGAATATCGATAAAGTCGTAGCCCATCACGTCGCCAACGGTACCAGAGAGTCGCGCCTCGGCAATCTCTTGGGGAGTGAACCAACCCATGCGCACCATGTTACTGTTTTCGCTAACATCGCCAACGCCAATCAGTGCTATATTGGCACGGCGAGCACGATCAAGGGCCTGACGCACGGTCGGGTTTTCATAGATAGCATCACGCAGCTCGCTATTCTGCACCAGTGCCGGTGCGTAGAGGGTTTCACTTTCCGCTCCGAACTTGCTCGCCATGCGCCGACAGATATGGTCCGGATTCATGTACTCCCCTGCCCTTAGCGAGCCACCGATAGCGCAAACGAAAGACACGTTAAGCGGCTCGGCACCGAAGATATTGTCGGCCACCGCCCCGACATTACGCCCCATACCCACAGCAACGATCTGACCATCGGTCAAGATGCGTGAAAGATAGTCAGCCACCAGGCTGGCCACCGAAGAGCGCTGAATGTCCGGATCGGCGTTATCCAAAGCGATCAGGGCGCGCTTCAGACCAAAGCGACGCTTCAGCTCGAACCCAATCTCAGCGCTGACTGCTGGATGCTGACGCACCCGCACATCCACGATCCCCTCCGTCTGGGCGCGCTTGAGCAGGCGACCCACCCGGATCCGGGAAAGTCCGAGCCGATTGGCGATCACTTTCTGAGTCTCGCCCTGCACATAATAGAGAGTGGAGATCTCAGTCATCAAATCGATATCAGCGGTGTCTTGGCGCTCATTCATCCTATTAATCCCATCGCGTTTTCTGATGGGTGCTAGCATACATTAAAAAAGCAAGGCCCCCGCACAGGACGGAAGCCTTGCTATTCATATGAAGAACCCTAGATCAATCACACTGCTTCAATATCGGTATCAGGCAACGGGTGATCAGTGCCAGTGACTTGGCACCGGCATCCACGGTGCCCAGGCTTTTCTCGGCCAGCGGCCTTGCGCGCCCGACCTTAGGCAACAGCTCAGCAGTGGCCTCAGCAGCTTCTTCTGCCCGCCTAGATGCCTTCTCCCAGGCGACAACAACCCCACCCCCTAATACCACCGATGCGGACAGGGCATCTGAAAACGGCACCATCACATCGACCAGAGTCTTATCACCGAGCTTAGCCTTACCGAAACTCATGACATTGTCACTAGCAGCCGAGACTCCCGCTGCCAGGCGCCTTGCATCCAGCGGGTACTCGTTGCCCAGAGCCTCGCCAACCGAGGTGAGGATCACTCGCCAGATTGCTCCAGAGGTGCCGCCCGCTTTGTCAGCCCAGCGCGCGCCTGCCAAGCGCAGGACGGTTTCGGCACCCGCGCCATCACTTTGAGCTTGCCTGGCTGCCTCCAGGCAAGCTTTGCTGCCCCGCTGCATTCCGATACCATGATCACCATCACCGGCGACTGCATCAATACGCCCAAGCATCTCGGCATTTTCATCAACCGTTTTGGCAAGCGCCTCAAGGGCCGCCACCACGCCGCCCGCCAACTCTTTGGAGGCTTGACTGGCAACGGGCATCTCATCCTGAGCCACAATTTCCATTTCTGACACATCAATTGATTCGGCGCACTTCACACTACCCTTGCGGTAACCCGGCGCGTCTGCTGGCGCCACCCAAAGTCGCTCCATAGTGTCATCAAGCCATAGCAACGTCAGTGACACGCCCGCCATATCCAGGCTAGTGACCAGCTCTCCCACATCTGGCTCGACGATCCGCAATCCAGCTTCATACAGCAGCTCATCCACGCGCCGATAAACCACGAAGAGCTCTTCATATTTGATGGTACCCAGCCCGTTGAGGATCGGCGCCACTCGGGCGCCCGCAATACTCACCCCCTCCGGCAGCTCATCGAGAAGTCGGGCAACCAGCATCTCCGCCAACCCATTAGCAGTTGGCACATCAGCCTCATCAATCCCCGGCTCACCATGAATACCCAGACCAATAGCCATCTTGCCTTCAGGTACGTGAAACAGTGCGTCGCTCGCACCCGGTAGGGTACAGCCATCGAAGGCAACACCGAAGGAACGCGTGCGATGATTAGCTTCGCGCGCTACGGCCACGACCTCGCCCAGGTTGCCACCCTCTTCGGCAGCCGCAGCGGCGACCTTAAAAACAGTCAGGTCGCCAGCAATGCCACGCCGCCTGTCGATTTCACTGAGTGGCGCGCTGGCCACGTCATCGGTAATGGTCACAATCTCGCAGGGAATACCTTCTGCAATCAATCTTTCGCGCGCCTCCCCAAAGTGGAGAACATCACCTGCATAATTACCAAAGGTCAACAAGACGCCACCGCCGTTGTTCGCCGCCTTGGCCACTGAATAGACCTGCTGTGCCGAAGGCGAGCAGAACAGATTACCCATGACAGCACCATGGGCAAGACCCTGCCCGACCAGACCAGCGAAGGTCGGGTAGTGCCCACCCCCTCCCCCAATCACTACCGCCACTGTGCCAGGTTCGCTACGAGTACTGCGCACAACCCCGCCAGGCACAGCCATCAATCTGTCGCGATGAGCGGCCACCAGCCCGAGGCGGGCTTCTTCAGGGAAGTCACTAGGGTCATTGAACAAGCGTGTCATGGAAACGTGCCTCTTTAGTTAAAGGCCAGCCGGTGCCCATAGAGCTCGCCACCGACTAGCTATAATTGTTGTTGATTGACAAGAGTCAGTGCCTTGCACCATCTAGGCGCGACTCATACTCCTTGATTCTTTCCACCTTCGACGCCGAAGCTCCGCCAGCAAATGATTTAGCGAGGAAGGTCGTGACGATCTCCTTGGCTAACTCCGCCCCCACGACGCGAGCCCCTAGGGTGACAATCTGCGCATCATTGCTGGTGCGCGCCTTGCCAGCAGAGTAGGTGTCGTGCGCTTGGGCGGCACGAATTCCCGGCACCTTATTGGCCGACATGGCAACACCGATGCCAGTGCCGCATAGCAGGACACCGCGATCAAACCGCCCCCCCTGGATAGCCGTCGCCACTTCAAAGGCCACGTCAGGATAAAGAATCGGCTCCGCATTGAAAGTACCAAAATCCTCAACCTGATAGCCAAGATCGCGCAAATGAAGGACTAGGACCTTCTTGAGCTCGAAGGCTGCCTCATCACCTCCGATGGCGACTTTTAAAGCAGGCTTCGTGTTGACGTCAGACATGAATGCTCTCCATTAATAATTGTAGGGGGGTCAATCCCGGCCTTGCGTACTGACCGATGAAAGCCAATCTACCACTAAGCGAGCATTTGCAAACATACTGATCATGAGATCGATCACCAGCAAAAGTTATAAAACCGCTCAACGCGAAGCACTCATTAAAAATAAAACACTGTAATTAATCATTTTTTTGAAATTAAAGTGACTTTTTTTATCATTTATAAGCCTTTAGTCTATCTTCAAAATCACTTGCAAAGTCAGGATTGTTTGACAAATAGCAATTAAATACACAATCATTTGATCATCATTGGTTCATAAATACAAAGCACTGGAGGCCGCATGTCACAGCTTGATTCCTTACGTCACCATTCCCTGGTCGTCGCCGATACAGGCGACCTGAGTGCTATACGGCGCTACAAGCCCCAGGATGCCACCACCAACCCCTCTCTAATTCTCAAGGCGTTCGAGCTCCCCGATTACCAGCCGTTGATCGATACGGAGCTGGCGGCACTCCGAGCCCAGAGTGGTGGGCGCCAGGCTCAGGCCGAGCAGGCCGTGGATCGGCTTGCCGTTGCCATGGGCAGCGAAATTGCCAGGGTGGTGCCGGGGCGGGTATCCACGGAAGTCGCGGCACGCCTTTCCTTTGATGAGGAGGCCAGTGTCCGCAAAGCTCATGAGTTGATCGAATACTACGACCAGCGCGGCGTAGGGCGAGATCGTGTGCTGATCAAGCTGGCCTCCACCTGGGAAGGCATCCGCGCCGCCGAGCGGCTGGAGCGTGAAGGTATCCAGTGCAACCTGACACTACTATTCAGCGATGCCCAGGCCCAAGCCTGCTTTGATGCCGGTGTTTTTCTGGTCTCGCCCTTTGTGGGCCGGGTCACCGACTGGTACAAGAAAGAGACCGGCCAGAAATACTCCTCCGAGGAAGACCCTGGCGTACAGTTTGTTAGCGGAGTCTGTCAACGGGTCAACCAGGGTGGCTACGATACCGTGGTGATGGGGGCAAGTTTCCGCACAACAGGACAGGTTTTGGCGCTGACGGGCTGCCCGCGACTGACGATTTCTCCTGCATTGCTGGAGGAGCTGGCAGGCACCCAGGGGGAAGTGACCAGAGCGATTGCCGAGGAAGGCGGCCAGGGCGCGCGCCCGGCACCAATTGGAGAACCCGAGTTTCGTTGGGGGCATAACCAGAATGCCATGGCCAACGAAAAACTGGCCGAGGGCATCCGCCGCTTTGCTGAGGATCAGGCGCATCTTGAAGCCCTGATCGCCGAGCGCCTCTCCTCTTCCCATTGATAATAAGAACACTGCACAGGAACATTGATATGCCAACCCGTTTTGAGCTGGCCAATGCCATTCGCGCCCTTTCCATGGATGCTGTTCAGAAGGCCAAATCTGGCCACCCTGGCGCGCCTATGGGCATGGCTGATATCGCCGAGGTGCTGTGGAATGACTACCTCAAGCACAACCCCGAAGATCCCAAATGGGCTGATCGCGACCGCTTCGTGTTGTCTAATGGCCACGGCTCAATGCTGCTTTATTCGCTGCTGCACCTCAGCGGCTATGAATTAAGCCTGGAACAGCTGCAGAACTTCCGCCAGTTGCATTCGCCCACGGCTGGCCACCCCGAATTTGGCTACGCACCAGGCATCGAAACCACCACCGGCCCACTGGGCCAAGGGTTCGCCAACGCCGTTGGTTTTGCGCTTGCTGAAAAAACGCTGGCCGCGCAGTTTAATCGCCCTGGCCACAACATTGTTGATCACCATACGTGGTGCTTCCTGGGTGACGGCTGCTTAATGGAAGGCATCTCCCATGAAGCCGCATCGCTGGCAGGTACTCAGCAGCTTGGCAAGCTGATTGCCCTGTATGATGACAACGGCATCTCTATTGATGGCGAGGTGGAAGGCTGGTTTACCGACGACACCGCTAAGCGCTTTGAAGCGTACGGCTGGCACGTGGTGCCGAACGTCGACGGTCATAAGCCGGAAGAGATCAAAGCGGCTATTGAATTAGCCAAGAGCCACGACGATAAGCCGAGCCTGATTATCTGCAAAACAATCATTGGCTTTGGCGCACCTAACAAACAGGGTAAAGAAGAGGCACACGGTGCACCCTTAGGTGACGACGAAGTGGCCCTCGCCCGTAAGCAACTCGGCTGGGAACACGCACCGTTCCATATCCCCGAGCCCGTGTACTCTGCTTGGGATGCCCGTAACGCTGGCAAAACCCGCCAGCAGGAGTGGGATGCCCGCTTCGCCCGTTATGCCGAAGCATTCCCAGCCGAAGCCAAAGAGTTTGAGCGCCGCATGAAGGCGCAGCTACCGGCAGAACTTTCAACCGCTGCGCTCATTGAGCAGGCGCAAGAGAAAGGTGAAAGCATTGCCTCTCGCAAGGCCTCTTTTGAAGCGTTGAATGTTATCGGCCCGCAAATGCCTGAGCTGCTCGGCGGTAGCGCCGATCTTGCGCCGTCTAACTTGACCTTCTGGAAGGGCGCCAAAGCCATCACGCCGGAAGACGCTAGCGGCAATTACCTGCACTACGGGGTACGTGAGTTCGGCATGGGCGCGGTGATGAATGGTATCGCCCTCCACGGTGGTTTCGTTCCGTATGGCGCGACCTTCCTGATTTTCATGGAATACATGCGTAACGCCGTGCGGATGGCCGCGCTGATGGGCCAACAAGCCATTTATGTATTTACCCATGACTCTATTGGTCTGGGCGAAGATGGTCCCACCCACCAGCCGATTGAGCAGCTGACCAGCCTGCGCACAACGCCTAACCTGAACACATGGCGCCCCTGTGACGCGGTTGAAACAGCGGCTTCCTGGGATGCAGCGGTGAAGCGTCACGCCGGCCCCACCGCGCTGGTGCTCTCGCGCCAGAACCTGCCTCATCAGCAGCGCACCAAGGCGCAACTAGCGGCCATTCAGCGTGGTGGTTACATTTTGAAAGACAGTGACGGTACGCCCGAGCTGATTTTGATTGCTACCGGCTCTGAAGTATCGCTTGCCATGGACGCCGCAGCAGAACTAGAGCAGCAAGGTAACGCAGTGCGCGTGGTTTCCATGCCGTCAACCTACTGTTTTAATGGCCAAGACGCGGAATACCGTGAAAGTGTACTGCCCAAAGCAGTCACCAAACGGATTGCGATCGAAGCGGGCCATGCCGACTACTGGTACAAGTACGTTGGCCTGGATGGACGTGTTATCGGTATGACCACCTACGGTGAGTCTGCACCTGCGGGCGAACTGTTCAAACATTTCGGCTTTACGATCGAGAATATATTAAGCGAAGCAGAGGAAATACTAAGGAGCTAGTAAGAAAGCGTTAAACAACTTTCCAATCTAGGGCATGGCTAGCATTACAATAAAAGCCATGCCCTATTAAACATTAATCTTCGTCATCATCACCGCGCATACGCGCCTGACGATCAGCCTCTTCCTCAATGGCATCATCAATCACTTCCAATAGCTCATCGACATTGGCTATGTGGCTATCAAGCTCAAAATGGCCAGTCAGCTTGCTATCAGGGTGTAGCTTGCCTGCTTCATACAAGGCCCACATTTCTTTACCGTAGTGGGTAGTCAGTAGCTCGGGGGCAAAACGACCGAAGTAGGCGCGCATATTATCAACATCGCGCTCCAGCATTGCCGCCGCGCTGTTGTTACCCGCCGCATCCACCGCCTGGGGCAAATCGATAATCACCGGCCCTTCGGCGTCAACCAGCACGTTGAATTCAGATAAGTCGCCATGGATCAAACCTGCGCACAGCATTCGCACTACGTCTTGAATCACTTTGGCGTGATAGCGCAGCGCTTGCTCCTCGGTTAGGGTCACTTCGTCCAAACGTGGCGCTACGTTTCCCTCGGCATCGCTGATCATTTCCATGAGCAGTACGCCATCAACAAAACCATGTGGCTCAGGCACACGCACATCGGCGGCAGCAAGACGATATAGCGCATCGACTTCCGCATTCAGCCACGCCTGCTCCTGCTCTTTTTGACCGTAGCGAGTCTTTTTGGCCATGGCGCGCGAACGACGACTATTGCGCTCCTTGCGCCCTTCCTGGTATTGCACGGCCTGTTTAAAGCTGCGCTGTTTAGCTTCTTTAAAGACTTTGGCGCAACGTACTTCTTCACCGCAGCGCACGACATACACCTGCGCCTCTTTACCACTCATTAACTGCACCAGCACCTCGTCGACCATTCCATCATCGACCAGGGGCTGTAATCGCTTAGGGATTTTCATGGTTAGCTGCGTCGGCTCCTCTTTACTATCTGTGCACAATCATTAATCGATCAATAGCGAATACGGCGGACGCGGAAAGCGCGCCCTTTAAGCTTGTCACGTTCAAGTTTGGCCTGGGCTTTTTGAACAGCCCCATGCTCCACCGCTACATAGGCACTGCGGGCCAGCACTTTAATTTTGCCTACCTGATCACCACGCAGGCCACCTTCGCTGGTTAGCGCCCCTAGGATATCCCCCGGGCGCAGTTTGTCTTTCTTACCACCCGCCAACTGCAGTGTTGCCATAGGCGGTTCAAATGGCACTGAATGCTGGGGTTTGGGCAAGGGTTCGGTGGTAATCGGTTGTTCTAGCAAGCCTTCCAACCGCTCCAGCCGATAATGCTCCTTAGGTGTGACCAGCGTACAGGCAATGCCGCTAGCCCCTGCGCGCCCGGTTCGCCCTACTCGATGCACGTGAACATCAAGCTCACGGGCAATCTGATAATTAAACACCGCATCTAATTGAGCAATATCTAAACCGCGCGCAGCAACATCCGTTGCTACTAGAATAGACGCACTTTGGTTAGCAAATAGAATTAGGCGACGATCACGATCTTTCTGCTCTAAGTCACCGTTGAGCGCCACGGCACTAAAGCCGGCATCCACCAGTTGCTCAGCCACCGCCTGAGTTTCGCGTTTAGTGTTGCAGAACACCACGCTGGTCGCTGGCCGATAAACCAGTAGCAGCTGTTGAAGGGCCGCGAAACGCGCCTCTTCATTGGCAACGTCATAGAAGTGTTGATCAATAGTAGTGGCATCATGAACCTCGGCCACTTTGACCATCACTGGCTCACGCATAATGCCGCGGGTCATAGCAGTCAGGCCACCTGACGCCTGATCGTCTGGGAATGTCGCACTAAACAGCAGCGTTTGGCGATCCGCTGGGGTCTCATCAATGATCGCATCAATGGTGTCTTGAAAGCCCATATCGAGCATACGATCGGCTTCATCAAGTACCAAGGTGGTAAGCGACCCCAGTGTCAACGAGCCTTTGCGTAAATGCTCGTCGATACGTCCCGGCGTGCCTACGACAATATGCGCACCATGTTCCAAGGAGCCTAACTGCGGCCCAAACGGCGCTCCGCCGCATAGGGTAAGCACTTTAACGTTGGGCAACCCACGCGCCAAACGGCGTAGTTCTTCGGCCACCTGGTCGGCGAGCTCTCGGGTGGGGCACAGCACAAGGCCCTGTACAGCAAATGCTTCTACGCGTAACTCAGCCAGCAGTGCCAAGCCAAAGGCAGCGGTTTTCCCCGACCCCGTTTTGGCCTGAGCCAACACATCACGCCCCGCCAACATCGGTGGCAGGCTTTGCGCCTGCACAGGCGTCATTGCGTGATAGCCAAGGGAATCTAAGTTGCTTAAAAGCGCAGGAGAGAGCGCCAGCGATGCAAAAGAAGTGTCAGACACAAAATTATCCTGAAGGGGCTATATTGCCCAGCAAACCTATAATGTGAAGCACCATACCAGAAAGCGCCAATCTATGCCTTGGCAAGGATAGGCGAACGGTACAACATGGGTGGTTGCTAGCCCCATAGATGAGTGGTTGCTAGTCCCATAAATAGTAGATCAGAGATTAGGAAAGAGTCGTTGCTAGCGCTGCAAAACGCCCCTGGCATAACGCTGCTAAGTCGTTCGGAGCAAGCTCAATCTCCAGCCCACGTCGCCCCGCACTTACATACAGTGTCGAAAATGTCTGCGCCGAATCGTCGATAAACGTAGGCAGACGCTTTTTCTGGCCCAGCGGGCTAACACCACCAAGCACATACCCCGTGGTCCGTTCCACATCACCTGGCGCCGCCATTGACGCTTTTTTCGCCCCTGCCGCTTTAGCAATTTGCTTTAATCCCAGTTGGCTGGTGACCGGTACAATACCAACTGCCAACTGCTTACCATCCAGGATAACTACCAAGGTTTTAAACACTTGCTGAGCGGCAACACCCAGTTTTTCAGCTGCCTCCAGCCCGTAAGATTGCGCAGCAGCATCGTGTTGATACTCATGGATCTGAAACGCAATTCCCGCGTGTTTCGCGCTATTAATCGCCGGTGTCATGGAATTCTCTTAAGTTAACATCGTCAGCTCGTCTGGAAAGGACACTTCTCTCTGCTAAGCTTAATATCGTGATTGGTTAAAGGAAGTCAACTAGACAGGAGTCGACCTATGAAAGCAACTTCCAAAGCACAGCAGAAAGCTGCGGGAGCGGCGCTTTCTGCCAAGCGTGGTGAAACAAAGCCTAGTGAACTTTATGATTCCTCTAAAGACATGTATGACTCAATGAGCGAAGAGGAACTTGAAGAGATGGCAAGCACCCAGCGCAAAGGTAAGCCTCAAAAGAGAGCAAACGACTAAACGCCTATCGGCAACGGCTCAGGTTGAGGCAGCGCTGTCACTGCTGCCTATTCTGCTGCTAATAAATTAAGTTACCAATGTAATGCTGGTCACTGCACGCAGATTACGCTGTTTGCAGTGCTGTTCTACACTTTCAACAATCTCCTCCGCATCATTGATTTGTTGCATATCCAGTTGAATATCAACCATTAAGAAGCTACCAACCTGAGCTAAACGTACGTCGTCATTGGCAATATCGAAGTCTGCCACCTCTTGTACTACGTCCTGGCGAACGCTACCCAACGGCTCGCCAAACATCAATTCGCGCAGCGCGCCACGCATCATGCGAATAGGCATCGGCAAGAAGTATCCGGCGATAATCAGCACCATCACAGGATCGGCAAAACGCGCCAGATGAGCCCAAGGGGTCAGCGTTAATCCCCATGTGAGCGCAAAGCCCAGCATCACAGCGGCACTCAGCCATGTGTCCATTTGCCACTGACGCAGCTCGGCAGCCAGCAGTGAAGAGCGCGCAATTTGGGCATAACGGCTCAACCACCACCAGGTCAGTAAACAGCCTGCCACATTCACCACGCCAAACATCAACGCAAGATCTAACGTTACCAGCCGCCCGCCTTGCGCAAGACTCCACACAGCAGACACCATTGAGAACAGGCACACTAACGCGATCACTACGCCTTTAAGCAGCACAGCCAGCGGCTCTACGGTCAGCCGCCCAAAGGGGTAATGATTATCTGCCGGTTTGCGCGCCTGCTTTAACGCAAACAACGACAGCGACGCCAGCACTAAACTTAATAGCGAATAGCCACTATCGAATAAAATAGTAATTGATCCACTGGCAAGCCCGAGTGCAAGGCCGGTAAAGGCAAACAGGCTGGCAGAGACAGCAGAAAATCTGAGCGCACGGCGCTCGGCGACAAAGGGGGTCACGCGAAATACTCCAGTAAAGTATGTTAAACCCAACGCATCATAGTGAGTACACTAACGTTTCACCAATCGCTCAGTGCCAACTTTCTTGGCTCTCAATGGAGTAACCCATGCGCGCAGAACAAGTGCAGGCGTTTATTGACGTTACTGAACATGGCTCCTTTGCGGCGGCCGCGCGACACACAGGGATAAAACGCAGCACGCTAAGTGCCACAGTAAATGCCTTGGAAGATAGTCTTGGGGTCGTGCTGTTTGAGCGCTCAGGCAATAGCCTACAGCTCACTGCAGTAGGTGAAAGCGTGTTGCCGGACTGCTACCGACTGCTGACAAGTGCCAGCCGAATCAAAAAACACTGCCAACAGCACCTGCAAGGCGTAGAAAGCCAGCTGTGCATTGCCAGGGATGATGCATTGCCCGAAGCATTTTGGCGACAAGTCATGCACGATTTAAAGCAGCGCTATCCGCTTACGGCCATCTCGGTATATTTATTACCTCCCCAAGAGCACCCACAGTTCGTCCTTCGCCAAACCGTTGATATCGCCTTTGGGTTGTATACCGCTGAGGGTGCCGACGTAAATGCCAGTAACCTTGCACCGGTGAGCATGTGCCTAATAGCGGCAACGTCGCACCCGCTAAGCCGCTTGCCCAGCGTTACCCGCGATGATCTCGCCCAATATACTCAGGTGTGCTTAACCTATGAGCAGGGCGATAAACTAGTCAGTGAGGCACTTTTTTCGACAAATTACCTCGGGCTGACCATGTTCGAGGTCATTCGCGATGCCGCCATCAATGGCACTGGCTGGGCACTGCTACCCTACCCATTGGTGAAAGAAGCCATAGAAAGCCATCAGCTTTGCGCGCTAAATCATGATCTCGCCCTGGACAGCCACTATTATCGCTACGTAGAAGGAGAAAGCCTGGGAGTGGTAGCCACCGCACTGCTAACGAAAGTGTCACGCTTTTTAGGCACTACCCGTTGATGCTTTGTAATAACGTTGAAATAGAGCATTGGAAAAAATTGCTTATGCCTTCCACTCTGTTAAGGAACTTGTAAAAAAGTGCTACATAAGGAGATCAAAAGGACACGCTAGAGAACCGGCACAGGTGAGTGTCATCTAAGCGTAAAGTGCATCTGCCAGTGTCGATGTTGCCGTCAACTAAGGAGTAGTTTCCACGATGGTACGACTCGATAAGAAAGCGACTAGGCTGTATGTCCTAGACACGAATGTCCTTATCCACGACCCCGCCGCGCTCTACCATTTTGATGAGCACGACGTCGTTATCCCCATGACTGTACTCGAGGAGCTAGACAAGCATAAGAACGGCATCAGAGAGATTGCCCGCACAGCGCGGCAAATTAGCCGCACGCTTTCCGACTTAACCAATCAGGTCACCTTCGACGAAATCCAGAAAGGCATTCCTATTCCCCGCATCAGTGGTGAATCGGGCCGCCTACATTTTTTGTGCTACAACGACCTTAAACCCTTCGACTCCCTTGATGACAGCCCCGACAACCGCATTCTGGCGGAAACCTGCCGGTTACGCGATGAGCGTCCGGATGCTTCCGTCATCCTGATCACTAAAGACATCAACCTGAGGGTAAAAGCTGCCGCGCTAAAAGTGCCAGTGGAAGATTACCTGAATGATCGCGCCTATTCTGACAGCGATGCCATGATTGAAGGCGCACAGGTTTACGCCACTGCCGGACAGGATGGTGCTTCGCTGTGGGAAGCGCTCAATGTCGAGGTCACCGTTGAACGTGTCGACCACCACACCTTTTATCAGCTAAGTGGCAACATGCCTCGCCATTGGCATGTCGGCATGCTGGTGTCCGATAGCGAAAATGGCGCTGAGTTTGAAGCCATTGTCCGTGAGCTTTCACCGTCATCTGCCCGACTACAGCTACTTACCAACTACCGTCACCATGCGGGCGTATGGGGCGTTCATGCTCACGACAGTCGCCAAAACTTCACCCTCAATTTGCTGATGGACCCAGACATTGATCTGGTCACCATTGCTGGTAATGCAGGCACCGGCAAAACCTTTATGACACTCGCTGCAGCGTTCCAGCAAACACTGGACGCCAAACTATTTGAGCGCATTGTGTTTACCCGTGCGCCAATACCCATGGGTGAAGATATCGGTTTCTTACCGGGCACCGAAGAGGAGAAAATGTCGCCGTGGATGGGTGCCTTCCACGACAATATGGACAACCTGTTGCGTAATGAAGAAGGGGAATCTAGCTGGGATAATGGTGCTACTCGGCAGTTAATTGGCTCCAGGGTACAGATTCGCGCACCGAGCTTTATGCGTGGGCGTACCTTAAATGATACGTTCTTGATTATTGACGAGGCGCAAAACTTCACCCCCAAACAACTGAAGTCACTGGTAACCCGAGCGGGTCGAAATACCAAAATTGTCTGTTTAGGCAACGTGGGCCAGATCGACACGCCCTACCTCACCGCCAACACCTGTGGCATGGCTGCGGTTGTCGAACGATTTAGGGATTGGCCCCATGCTGGGCACATCACCCTGAAAAGCGTTGAACGTTCACGCTTGGCACTGGCTGCCGAAGAGCTGTTGTAACGTTTGCCGCAAAAACCCTACCGATTCACACTTCCACTAAACAACACCGCCCAGCTTTGCTGGGCGGTGTTGTTTAGTGGCTATTATTTACAGGTTCATTAATCCCGCGACTCGTGTCGCGTATCAACATTTTCGCTATTCCAGGGGTTTTCAACACCTACCGTGTCGGCAGCAAATGCCTGACGTTCGCCAAGTGAGCGAGCAGCCCCCACCGTTGTGTCGTTGCAGGTCTGGCGCTCCATTTCGCAGTTGAGTTCGGCACCAAACAGCACCACAAACGCTGACAGCCAAAACCACAGCATTAGCGCCACAACAGCACCAAGAGAGCCATACAGCTCACTAAAGGTAGAAAAGTACCGTACGTAAAGCGACAAGCCGCCTGAGCCTAGTAACCACATAGTGGTGGCAAACAGCGTGCCATAGCTTAACCAGCGCCACTGGGCAGAACGTCGATAAGGCGCGTAACGATACAGCAAAGCAATAAGCACGCTCATCAGTAACAACAGCGCGGGCCAACGCAGCCATTTCAAAACACTATCCACCGGTGGCTCAATCGTCAGCGCATCAACTACTATCGGCACAATGGCGATAAACCCCAGTGACACTAGCGTCATTATGATCAAACCAAAGGTCAACGATACCAGCACGACACCACGCAGTAATAACGGGCGCTTTTCGTGTTCGCCATACACTACGTTTAAGCCAATCACTAACACGGAAACGCTTTTCGATGCGATGTACATGGCCACTAACAGCCCCGCAAGCGCTGTCATCACATTGCCAGACTCCGTCGTCTCGACCACCTTTTGAGCCTGCTGATCAATCAAGTTTGCCGCATCCGGTGGCATAAAGCGGCTCATTTCGTAAAGCTGACGACCTGCCTCAATAGGATCAAACAGCAAACCCCAAAGAGAAATAACGGCGGCAATGGTCGGAAATAGCGCCAGCAGAGCATAAAAAGCGATGCCCGCGGCAAAGATAGTAATCCGGTCCCGACGTGCAGCACGCACTACACGCCAAATAATATCGAGCCACCCCTCACGAGGGATATCACCAGGTACGCCAGCTCTACGACCTCGGTACTGCTTACCCACTTAGCCCAACCGCTCGCTCAACCACTTGCCAATATCATTTACCTGCTGCGGGCATAGCGCATGCGCCATCGGATACTGGCGATAATTAACCGTGTAGCCCATTTCTTTTAGACGTTCAACACCACTGCGGCCCAGAGTTTCAGGAACGATGGGGTCGAAATTCCCATGATGTACTTCGATGGGTATATCACGATTGGATTCAGCTAAATCGATACTATCGGCCGTCGCAAAATAGGTCGACATGGCCAACAGTCCACCAAGAGGCTGAGGGAAAGAGAGGGCCGCCTGATAAGCGACTGCGCCACCCTGGGAAAAACCCGCTACGATAATACGACGACTGTCGATCCCTTGATCAATCTGTTCTTCAATCAGCGCCTGGATACGTTCAGCAGATGTTTTCAGCTGCACTTCATCTACCCGACGCCCTAAGTCCATAGCGAGAATATCGTACCACGCAGGCATCACCATGCCGCCATTAATAGTGACCGGCAAGCGCGGCGCATGGGGCATAATAAAACGCACATGTGCTGAGTCTGGTAGTGTCAGGGCTGGCACTAGCGGCTCGAAATCGTGCCCATCGGCACCCAACCCGTGAATAATAAACACGCACGCATCGGCGGGTTGACCATTTTGCGGTTCAATAATCAGTTCGCCTGGGGCTGTCATGGGCTCTTTCCTTGCTGACGTTAAAAGCGCCACCCTAGCGTAAAGTGACGCGTTGGGCGAGTCATTTGCCTGCTTAAAGCGGCCAAACCAGTGGAATAAGGGTTAAGGCAATGGCTCCCGTCAAAAGGTTTAAACCACCACCAACACGTAAGAAATCACTGACCCGGTAGCCGCCAGGACCATGCACCATAAGATTCGTTTGATAACCAATCGGCGTTAAAAAACTCGCCGAGGCAGCAAACATTACCGCCACCACGTAGGGCATCGGGTTAACCCCCAGGCTTTCTGCTGCTGCCATGATCACCGGAAAAATGATCACCGCAGCGGCATTATTGGTTACCAACTCGGTTAACATTGCCACGACGCAATACGTGGCAATTAATAGCAACAGCGGGTTACCCGCCACCAACGATAGAACACTGCCCGCCAGGAAATCCGCCGCGCCGGATGTTTGCAGCGCAGCCCCTACCCCGAAAGATGCTGCAATGGTCAGCAACACTTGCGTATCCAGGCCACGCTTAGCAGCGCCCACGGAACAACAACCGGTTAACAGCGCGAGCGCCGCGCCCAACATGGCAGCATTGAGCATACTTAAGACACCTAATGCCGCCAACAGCACCGCTCCCAACAAAATCGCCCAAGCCAGCGGGGCTTTTTCATGAACAGGCCGCGCTGAGCCGTTCAACTCGCTAATTAAAAGAAAGTCTTTCGATTGGCGATGGCGCTCAATGAACGGAGGGCGCGCTTCTAACAACAGCACATCAGCAGGTTGCAAACGGACTTGGCCTAAGTTGCCGGTTACCCGCTCACCGCCACGACAGATTGCTAACACAGCAGCGCCGTACAACGTTCTAAAACGGCCGTCACGAATCCGCTGTCCAATAAACTGACACTGGTTCGATACCACCGCTTCAACCAAGCGACGCTCTTTAAACTCTTTTTCCAAACTCGACGCCGCATCACGAGAAGGGATGAGTCCACGAATCTGCTGTAGCTCTACAGCGGCGTCCGAGGTGCCCACAAAAACGAGTCGGTCGCCTGCCTTTAGTTGCTCGCCTGGCCCCACCACACTCACCACATTACCTGCACGCTCAATTTCGACTAGAAAAAGCTCTTGAAGGTGGCGTAACCCAGCCTCTTCCACCGTACGATCAACCAGTACCCCTGCAGGATCAACTTCCATTTCGATAGTGAACTCGCGAGGGTTAGCAAACGCTTTCGACATCCCCTCTCGTGAGGGCAATAAGCGCGGCCCTAAGAAGATAAGATAAGCAAGACCCACCAGCGCAACAGGGACACCTACCCACGCTAAATCAAATAGCCCCATCTCAAGCGCGGGATAGCGCTCTACTAACAAACCATGCACAACTAAGTTAGTACTGGTACCAAACAGTGTAATGGTACCGCCTAGAATGGAAGCGAAGCTGAGCGGCATTAAAAGCCGTTGAGGAGAAAGCCTTAGTCGCCGACTCCAACTCATTACAGCAGGGATGTAGGTAGCCACTACGGGCGTGTTATTGAGGAAACCGCTCAGCGATGCCACGGGTAACAGCAGCCGAACAAGCGCACCCCGCTCACTGTTAGGACGACCCAGTACATAGCGAATAATCAGGTCAATGCCGCCCGTTTCACGAATACTGGCAACCAGCACATACATGAAGGCCACGGTGAACAAGCCACTGTTGGAAAAACCACCCAGCGCCTGCTGAGGATCAATGACCCCCAAGGTCATTAACACCACGACGGCACCAAGCAGAATAATGTCTGGCCCCAGTCGAGACAGTGTCATTAACGGGAAGATAGTCAGCACTACCCCCACGGCTATCCAAGCATCCAGCGACATATCCTGCATCCCTAACCTAAAATCTTAGGAGCATTGTACCACCTCGGAGATATTCTAAAAAGTTATTTTTAGAAACACAGTAAGAACAAAAAAGAATATAGGCGTGTGAAGTGTGCAGGATATTGACTAAGTAGCAACGAAAAAACCCCGCTTTCGCGGGGTTTTTTAGCATATTAGCGTTAGCCGCTAGCAGCGAACATCATCGTTTCTAATTAAAGAACTTTGATGTTAGAAGCCTGAAGGCCTTTTTTACCCTGAGTCACGTCGAAGGAAACCTTCTGACCGTCTTGCAGAGTTTTGAAGCCGTCAGCTTGAATTTCAGAGAAATGCGCGAACAGGTCGTCGCCATTGTCGTCCGGAGAAATGAAGCCGAAGCCTTTAGTGTCGTTAAACCACTTAACGGTACCAGTTGCCATGATCGAAATCCTCGATGTAGCTTGATGTAGAGCCGGGTAATACCCGAGTTGCAGTGGGTAGAACAAGAAACTTTCACCAGACTAAACGCTTGGGCGTTTCGATACTGCTGACAACGTTCGACTTGCTAACCAACTGCATTCAGCATGCGCTTAACTTAGCCGCACGTCAATACTATAGTTAAAAAAAATGTCAGGGTGATGACTAGTCCGCGGCCATCATCCACCCTGCCGCTTTTTCAGCAATCATTAAGGTAGGTGAGTTGGTATTACCGCTGGTAATGGTCGGCATAATACTGGCGTCCACTACTCGCAGACCGCTCACGCCCTTAACACGCAGCTTGGAATCCACCACGGCCCCCGGATCGTCATCGCGGCCCATTTTCGCCGTCCCGACGGGGTGAAAGATCGTGGTACCGATATCGCCCGCTAATTTGGCCAGCTCTTCGTCGCTTTGATACTGCACCCCAGGCTTAAACTCTTCTGGCTGATACTTAGCGAATGCCTGCTGCTCGGCAATTCGCCGCGTAACCCGTAATGAGTCTGCCGCCACCTTGCGGTCTTCTTGGGTACTCAGGTAGTTAGGCTCTATGGCGGGCGCCGTTTGTGGATCACGGTTTTTGATCCTTACCGAGCCACGGCTTGTGGGGTTAAGGTTGCAGACACTGGCAGTAATCGCCGGGAAGTCGTGTAACGGCTGGCCAAACGCATCAAGGCTTAATGGCTGTACGTGGTACTCGATGTTGGCGTGCTGATACTCGTCAGAACTGCGCGTAAAGATACATAACTGAGAAGGCGCCATGCTCATTGGCCCCCGACGTTTCAGCACGTATTCTAAACCAATCATGGCTTTACCCAACAGAGTACTGGCCATAGTGTTCAGCGTTTTTGCCCCTTTCACTTTATAGACGGAGCGAATCTGCAAGTGATCCTGCAAGTTTTCACCCACGCCAGGTAGCGCTGCCACCACATCAATACCGTGTTGTTGCAATAGCTCGGGCGCGCCAATACCGGAAAGCTGCAGAATCTGTGGCGAGCCTATTGCCCCTGCGCTCAACACCACTTCTTTATTGGCTGTCACGTTGATCGTTTTGCCTTCACGCAAAAGCTCTGCGCCTACGCAGCGCGGTTGGCCATCTTGCGGTTCAAATAGCAGACGATTGACGTGGGTGGAGTGCCAGATCGTTAGGTTGGTGCGCTGCTTGATCGGCCGCAAAAACGCTTTAGAAGTATTCCAGCGCCAGCCATTGCGCTGGTTGACTTCAAAATAGTTAACGCCTTCGTTATCACCACGATTGAAATCGTCAGTGCGCGGAATGCCCGCTTGCACCGCCGCTTCAGCGAAATCATCTAATACTTGCCAGCTTAAGCGCTGTTTCTCGATCCGCCATTCGCCACCATGACCATGATAACGGCGATGATCGGCATCGCCATCACTGCCTTCATCCAAACGGTGATGGTCTTCGTGTTTCATGAAATCTGGCAAGCAGTTCTCCCACCGCCAGGCGTCATCGCCAGTCAACTCAGCCCAGTGATCGTAATCGCGTGCCTGACCACGTAGATAAAGCATGCCGTTAATGCTGGAGCAGCCACCTAGCGTTTTACCCCGGGGGTAAATCAGTGAGCGGCCATTGAGCCCTTTGTCAGGCTCGGTACGAAACAGCCAGTCAGTGCGCGGGTTGTTGATGCAGTAAAGATAGCCCACCGGAATATGAATCCAGTGGTAGTTATCCGGCCCGCCCGCTTCAATTAGCAGCACCTTATTATTTGGATTAGCACTGAGTCTGTTAGCCATCAGGCACCCTGCGGTGCCTGCGCCGATCACAATATAGTCGAAGTTATTATTAGTAGCATGTGACATGTACGGGCTCCCGTAACGTAATGGCGTTACTTCGCCGTCGGCATCACAAACTCAGCGCCTGAATCAATAGAGTCTGACCAGCGCTGCATAATGGATTTCTGTTTGGTATAGAAGCGCACGCCCTCTTCGCCATAAGCATGCGTATCGCCAAACAGCGAACGCTTCCAACCGCCGAAACCGTGCCATGCCATGGGTACCGGAATGGGCACATTGATGCCGACCATGCCCACCTGAATACGGCGACCAAATTCCCGCGCAACGCTACCACTCTCAGTGAAGCAGCTCACGCCGTTACCAAATTCATGGTCATTGATCAGTTGAATGGCGGTGGCAATATCCGGCACCCGAATACAGGCCAGCACTGGGCCGAATATCTCTTCTTTGTAAATGGTCATCTCGGGGGTGACATGATCAAACAGAGTGCCGCCCATCCAGAAGCCTTCGGCACAGCCGTCGCCGGTTTGCGCGGCATCGAATTCTCGGCCATCCACCACCAAGTGTGCGCCTTCTTCTACACCTTTATTAATGTAACCGGTAATCCGCTCATGGGCCTGGCGGGTGACAATCGGGCCCATTTCCGCATCCAACTGCATGCCGTCTTTAACTTTCAGCGCCTTGGCACGTTCCGCCAACTGAGCCACCACGCCATCCGCCACATCGCCCACCAGCACCGCCACGCTGATTGCCATACAACGTTCACCCGCCGAACCGTAAGCAGCGCCAATCAAGGCATCCACGGCTTTATCCAGGTTGGCATCCGGCATTACTACCATATGGTTTTTAGCGCCACCCAGTGCTTGCACCCGCTTGCCATGCTTAGCGCCGCGCTCGTAAATCAGGTTAGCAATCGGCGTAGAACCAACGAACGACAACGCTTTAACATCCGGATGGTCGATCAAAGCTTCAACGCTGTCTTTATCGCCCTGAACCACGTTGAACACACCATCCGGCAGACCCGCCTGCTTGAGCAGATCGGCGATCATCAGCGAGGCGCTGGGGTCAAGCGGACTAGGCTTAAGAACAAAAGTGTTACCTGCAGCAATCGCCACGGGGAACATCCACATCGGTACCATGACAGGAAAGTTGAACGGCGTAATGCCAGCCACTACGCCCAATGGCTGGCGCATGGACCAGTTATCAATACCGGTGCTTACCTGCTCGGTATAGTCGCCCTTTAACAACTGAGGAATACCGCAAGCGAATTCAACGACATCAATCCCCCGGGCAACTTCGCCCTGGGCATCAGTAAACACTTTGCCATGCTCTTTAGTAATTGCTTCCGCCAACGCATCTTTATGGGTGTTGAGCAGCTCCAAAAACTTGAACATAACCCGTGCCCGACGAATGGGCGGGGTGTCGGCCCAAGTAGGAAATGCCGCTTTAGCGGCTTGCACAGCACTATCGACATCGTGTGCAGAGGCAAGCACCACGTTTCCGGTAACGTTACCCGTCGCAGGATTAAACACATTTTGAGAGAGACCCGAGCTTCCCTGGCTGATCTGCCCGTTAATGAAATGATTAATAGTGGTTGTTGTCATTTGGCTACCTTTATAAGCAGATTAAAATACCGAATTAAGTACTGACAGATTAACCAGCTCTGTGAGGCAATCAATTGAGTAATTTTTAACCTAGATATAAGCTTTTCAAATAACACAACGACAACAGGTGCTCGCTTATGCAAGAAAACTCAGCGCTACGGGCATTTGTAGCCGTCGCACGTACCGGCAGCGTTTCACGGGCAGCTGACCAGCTATGCCTGACTCAACCCGCCGTCAGCCTAAAGTTGAAGCAACTTCAGCAGCACTTAGGGTTAACCCTATTCAGCCGTCGCCCTCAGGGATTAACGCTAACCGCCGACGGCTATGCGTTATTACCCGCCGCAGAAAATGCCCTGGCCAGCGCCCTGGCCTTTGAGCAACGCGCTAGCGCTTTGCACAGTACCCTGCGAGGAAAACTAAAAATCGGCACGATTGTTGACCCGGAATTTATTCGCCTGGGTAAATTTCTCAGCCGATTGATGGCTAGTGCCCCTCAATTGGAAACCGAGCTGCATCACGGGATGAGTGGCAACGTATTAACGAAGGTAGAGCAAGGCGAACTGGATGTGGGCTTTTTTCTCGCCCCTCCCGGCGAAGGATCAGGAAGCGAAATCCTTGCTTGGCGTGAGCTGACCCACTTCCACTATCACGTAATTGCCCCAGCAGGCTGGGAAACCAAACTGTTAGATACTCGCTGGGAAGCTCTAGCCAAGCTTCCCTGGATAGTCACTCCCCCGGTCTCGGCGCACCACCGGCTGCTAGAGCACGTCCTAACCCCAAGCGGTGCCACGCCTAATAGGGTTGCCCAAGTAGACCAAGAAGCTTGTATGCTGGATTTAGTCCGTGCGGGAGTGGGTCTAAGCTTAGCCAGGGACGCACTGGCAATGGCCGAACGCCAGGAAAGCGGTTTGGCTGTAGCCGACAATGTTCGCCTGCCCTGTGCACTTAGCATGATATGGCGCAAAGAACGCGCTGCGGAGCCGACGCTCAAAGCAGCATTGGATACGTTAGACACAGTATGGCCTTACCGGCTGGGGTAGCGCATAGGTTATGTAAGGTATTAGCCAACGTTGCCACTAAGCGACTCTACATTGAGCGATAACTCACCACATCCACCGGAGTGCTTACCATGATTCGATTCCAGTTTTTTCGCCCCTTATCTCAGCCCTTAACGCTGTGTGTCATAGCTGCCGCAGGTCTCGCCAGCACGCCACTCCATGCTCAGTCTAATGCGGAAGCTACGTTTGCTGGCGGCTGTTTTTGGTGCATGGAACCTCCCTACGATAAGCAGCCCGGCGTCAGCGCCACCATCTCTGGCTATATGGGCGGCGAGCTTGAAAACCCTAGCTACGAGCAGATTTCTCGCGGTGGAACTGGCCATGTCGAAGTGGTGCAAATCAGCTACGACGACAGCCAAATCAGCTACGAACAGCTGCTAGAGATTTTCTGGCGCAATATTGACCCCTTCGCCGTAGACCGCCAGTTTTGCGACAGCGGTGACCAGTACCGCTCAGCCATTTTTTACCATAATGATGAACAACGAGAGCTCGCAGAAGCGTCGAAAGCTGAAATGGAAGCACGCTTTGACCAAGCCATCGCGACTGAGATAGCCCCTGCCAGCGAGTTTTGGGAAGCTGAAGAGTACCACCAGGATTACTATGAAAAAAATCCGCTACGCTACCGGTTCTATCGTTTGAGCTGTGGTCGAGACAATCGCCTGGAAGAGGTATGGGGCGAAGAAGCCGGTGGGCCGATATTTGAGTAGCCTCCCCTTTAGCGCGCAAGTTTAACGGAACATTTTTTACCGACGACTGCCCTAGAGGGAGCGCTGTAGTTAAGACGCTAACAATCAATTTGGGCAAACCGACGTTTTTCTACTAGAGTGGAGAATCAACATTAATAGACCAGTCGGCTATTAGCTGGTCTATTCTTTAACGCCCCGTTGATCAAAAGATAGGAGATCTTATGAGCAACAGCATCACCACCGTCAACCCAACCACCGGCGAAACGCTTGAGACTTATGCGCTAATGGATGCCAGCCATGCCAAGCAGATTGTCGAGGCTAGCCATGAAGCGTTTCTCGACTGGCGGCTTAAACCACTTGAACAGCGCGCTAAGGTAGTGAAAGCCATTGGCGAGGCGCTTAACGCCAATAAAGAAGAGCTTGCCGAACTGATGGTGAAGGAAATGGGCAAGCTACCCAACCAAGCCCGCCAGGAAGTCGAGCTTTGCGCAGGTATATGCGATTACACCGCGAAGCATGGCCCCACCACATTAGCTGACGAAGAGCGCAACCCCAGCAACGGCGAGCGTGGCATTGTTACTTACTCCCCCATGGGCGTTATCTATGGCATACAGCCGTGGAACTTCCCTGCTTATCAGGTAGTGCGTTACTCCATCGCCAACATTATGGCGGGTAATAGCGTGCTACTAAAACATGCTGAGAATGTCACTGGCAGTGGCCTACTGCTCGAAAAAATTTATCGTGAGGCTGGCCTACCGGAAAACGTTTTCCGCACGATCATTATCTCTCACGCCGTATCTGATGAGGTGATTGCACACAAGGCGGTTCGTGGCGTCACGCTTACGGGTAGTGATGGTGCAGGACGTAAAGTGGCGGCAAAAGCAGCCGAGCACCTGAAAAAAACCGTACTGGAATTGGGTTCAAACGATGCCTATCTGGTGCTGGATGATGCCGATCTCGATGTTGCCGTCAAAACCTGCGTCACTGGCCGAGTGTTTAATACCGGACAGACCTGCGTGGCTGCAAAACGCTTCGTGGTGACCGATGCCAACTACGAAGCGTTCAAAGCGCGTTTTGTGGAAAAAATGAAGGCGCTGAAAGTAGGCGACCCCAGGGCAGATGACACCGACCTAGGCCCCATGGCACGGGTTGACCTACGCGATGCTCTTCACGAGCAGGTGGAACAGAGTGTGCGTAAAGGCGCAAAAATCCTTTGTGGCGGCGAAAAGCCATCTGGCAAAGGCGCGTTTTACCCAGTAACCGTGCTGGATAACGTGACACCCGGCCAGCCCGCCTACGATGACGAGCTATTCGGACCCGTCGCGGCGCTTATTCGCGCTAAAGATGACGAAGACGCCATGCGCATTGCCAACGACAGCCGTTATGGCCTCGGCGGCGGCATCATCTCTAAAGATGTAAAGCGTGCTACTGAGCTTGCCAGCAAGTACTTCGACACCGGCATGGTGTTTATCAATGGCTTTGGCGTCGCTACCCCGGAAATGCCGTTTGGCGGCGTTAAAGACTCCGGTTATGGGCGAGAGCATGGCGGTTTTGGCATGCTTGAGTTCGTTAACGTAAAGTCGGTCATTGTTGTTA
Source organism: Halomonas sp. 3F2F (assembly GCF_014897805.1). Lineage (NCBI taxonomy): Bacteria > Pseudomonadati > Pseudomonadota > Gammaproteobacteria > Oceanospirillales > Halomonadaceae > Halomonas > Halomonas sp. 3F2F. The sequence continues at coordinate 191 of NZ_JABUZE010000148.1, read as the reverse complement.
AAGAGTGAGGCGGTAAACGCTCAGAGTCATAGGTCATAAAAAGAGCGCGCCGCTAGCTTTCATCAGGCTAGCGGCGCTTTTTTGGTTACTAGTATTGTTATGGATTTTAGTGTTGTTCAGCGGTTCGGCGCTGCCAAAACTTCACTATTAAGTGCCTAACCGAAAGTTTTCGTGCATAATGTATGTAGGAT
>NZ_JABUZE010000146.1:0-42780 GCF_014897805.1 Halomonas sp. 3F2F | reverse complement strand
GGCCAGCACCGCTGCCGGTGCAGCCACCGGCGGCACCGAAGGTGGCGCGGCGGCGTTTAATGAGGTGGTGAATAATTATCTGACCAACCGTGCCATTAACCAGGAGCTGGAGCGATTAACTTCCGAGGACTCGGCACTGGATCCAGAACTAAAACGCCAACTGGTTGAGCATCAGCTATTGAATGGCCTGCAGGAAAACGCGCCGCTGGATGACTGCCGCGTGGTTGGCAGTGACTGCAGCCCACAGCTGGATGAGATAACGGCAACGTTCGAGCTGTTGCAAGATCCCAATACACGGGAGCAGCTTGGCGGTGATCTCACCGATGCCCTCATCGAGCGTCAATTGAATGATCTAGTCGCCACCCTAGAAAGTGTTGACTGGTCACAAGACCCGGACACCATCGCCCGCGCTGAATGGATAGGCCAGCGTGTGCGCAACATTATTGATATATGTGCTGTGTTTCCAACAGGGGCAGCCTGCCGAGGGGTGTCTCTGGGAATGACTGGCTCGGATGTGACTGAGAAGGTATTAGATGGAGATGGTAGTGGAGCGTTGATACAAGCTACAGCAGCAGCTGCTAACCCGGTTGTTGGAAAGGCAGTCTCAGGAAGTGCCGAAAAAACTGGCGTGTACTCCGAGGAGTTCCTTGAATGGATGAGGAATATTTATGGAGCTGGCACCGAGAAAATCATTCAGTGGATATATGACGAAACGCAGTCCGCGCCTGATACAGACGACGAGTAATACCGCGATGGTAAAACGAGTTAGTCAACACCGGGGTGGGCACAAACAATGACAGAAAAACAGTTTCAGATATTTTGCAAGGTGATTTACCGGGTAACAGTGATGACGTTAATGCTGCAAATTGTGGCGTGTGGCATGATGTTCTGGATGTTTTGGCGGGGCATGCCGGAGTACCAAGATGTGTTGATGGGGTTGGCAGGCTCCATAATTTGGTCATTAATGCTCTTGAGTTCAAAAAAAACGCTCTTTAAACGTAAAGAAGTTAAAATGGGCACTTTGGGCGATTCAGGCATTATGCACTCACTGGGTGCGAATATCTTTTGGTGGTGTGGCTACCACTTTTTTGAACTGTTTTTTGTGCTATATGCAATCTGGCTTTATATAAAGGCGGTGTGGCTTTGAGTTCTACCTTTGACCGCCCACTGCCGTTCAACACTGTGGCCAGCATTGGAGGTGGCACATTGTTTGGTCACGCCATGAAATAACACCCTCAACCGACGCAGCAACACGGACGTTGCTGCATTGATTGGCAGGGAAGGCACGGAATGTCTTGCCTGGCGGTAGCGTGGTGATAAAAGGGCTCAGCCTACTGGAAAGCGCTGCTGATCATCGCCCGCCATGGTATTCTGCCACTATAGAATTAACAGGGACGCGTTATGGCCATCCACCACCACGATACCGGCTACAAGGAACTGTTCAGCCACCCTGAGTTCGTTGAGCAACTGATTGAAGGCTTTGCTCCGCCTGAAATTGCCGGGTTAATGAACTTCACGACGCTCAAGAAGCACAGTGGCCATTACATCACACCGCTGTTCGAAGAGAAGATCGAAGACGTGGTGTGGTCGGTGGAAGTCACTTGGCAGGGCATGACGCAGCGGGTGTTTCTATACATTTTATTAGAGTTCCAGTCAGCGGTTGATCGCAGCATGCCGATTCGGCTGATGCACTACGTCGCCTGCTTTTACAGTGAATTACTCAAACAGAAGGTCATCACCCCCAGCCAAGGCTTGCCACCGGTGTTTCCGGTGGTACTGTACAATGGCTCCAAACCCTGGACAGCCCCGCTGGATATCTACGAAATGGTGCAGCCGGAACCGCCGAGCTTTCTGCAGGTCTATCAACCGCGCCTGCGCTATTTTCTGGTTGATGAAGGGCGTTATACTAACGAAGAATTGGGCTTACGCCAGACACCGCTCAGCGGTGTATTCGGTGTGGAAAATGCCGGTGAAAGTTGGGAAGCCCTACAGAAGGCTGTGGATCGGGTCGTCGCCTTTATTCAGGCTGACCCCAATAAGGAACGCATCGACCGGATTATCACCCGCTGGCTCAAGCGACATTTGTACCGGCTAGGCACAGAGGTCAACCTGGATCGGCTTGACAGCCTGATGGAGGATAAAGACATGTTGGCAGAGAACTTAGAGAACCTGGTCAAGAAAGAACGCCTGGAAGGACGGCAAGAAGGACGGCAAGAAGGACGTTTGACTGAAGCGCGCGAGGTAGTACGCACCCAGCTCACATTCAAGTTTGGTGAGGTGCCTGACTGGGTAGAAGCGCAGCTTGTGCAAGCCGATCATGACCAGTTGAAAGTCTGGATGCGTGATGTACTGTTCGCCAATCGCCTGGATGATATGTTCAAGCGCTAGCATTCTTACAGCCTGTAAGCCATCGACCGGGTAGTAGGCCTGCGCGTCGAACTGAAAAACGAGGCGATGTTGCTGACGTAACCGATACCCCTTGGCCCGAAAGTGCCAAGGGGTATTTTTTATGTTTCAGATGCTCCTTGGCTAAGTGCGCTTGAAGAGAGGTCACTGTTTTAAGTGAAATAGTGGTGATAAATAACTAGGATAATATCGTCAGCCCCCGATATTCATCATGTGGCGTTTATATCGATGTAAATCACAGGGAGTGTGAACATATTCTATGAAAACTTTCTCTATTATCTTGTTACGCATTTTAGCGCTGTATATTGCGCTTAATCCGCTACTTGCCCTAGCGCCGATGCTGTTTGGCCCAGGCTCGACAGAATCATATGACGAGTGGTTAGTCACCCTGATAGCAATGATTGTTATGCCTCTTATTGTCGGCGCTGTACTTTGGCTAGTGGCAGAACCGCTGGCTAATAAAATTCATCCAGCTAATAACGCTGACTCTCAGTTATCACTGCACGAACTAGGCTTAGTCCGTGCAGGTAGTTTTCTGATAGGTGTTTATCTCACTTTGCAACATATTGGCACAGCGATTAGTCAGTGGATCTGGTCAGGTAGTATTGCCTATGGTTCTCTCGTCGTCATTGCTCTTGGTGTGGGCTTGATAGTGGGAGTCAATTTTATCGGTGAGCTATATAAGAAGATAAAGTATGCGGGCAGTGGTTTGTGAGTGCTAATAAATGCACTCAAAAGCACAGCTAAGCATGCCACGAACAAACGGATTAAGATTTTCGCTTACGAACACTCGTTCTGCACTACGATCCTCTTCTACTAAAACCATTGCTTGGGGTACGGTTGCCCTGAAACAAACCGGTGATACACGTATCCGAATCCCACAATTAAAAGGGCTCCAGACGCTACGGGAGTGATCAAAAAATGCCAGTGTTCTCCCGCTAGCATAATCAGTAGGGGGTTAGCACCTGCAGGCGGGTGGATGGTGTGGGTAAGCATCATAGCGACTATCGATAAACCGACTGCCAAGCCCAGCGTCCATTCGTGCACGCCAAAGAAATGAGCCACCATCAGTCCTAACGCCGCCGTTATTAAGTGACCCGCAATCACGTTGCGTGGTTGGGCTAATGGGCTGGCGGGTAAACCAAACAGTATCACCATGGTGGCGCCAAAGGGGGCCATTAGCCATAACGCGTCACTGTGTGAACTTAGAAAGCTGAGTGCTGTTATGCATCCAGTCGCTCCAATGCCAGCGAGCAGGGCTGCTTTCTGTTGAGCAGGTAAATACAGGGAAATTCTCATGGATGCATCCTTGGGCGAAAGAGTTGAGACAAGGGAGACCGATCTGTCTCCTTTGGCTATGGTAGACAGATCGGTCTCTGTGGGTCAATATGTTGTTCGTAAAATGAAAGTGAGGTTGTGCTGTGGAAAGACGAGAGCAGTTAGTTTCGGTCGCCTTTGGGCTGTTTTACCGCTACGGGGTGCATGCCATTGGTATCAACCGGATCATTGCTGAATCAGGCGTGGCAAAAAAAACGCTATACCATCACTTTGCCAGCAAAGAAGCCCTGATCGCTGCAACGGTTGACTATCGTGACCGACAATTTTTTTCCTGGGTTGAAGGGCGCACGCAGGGCGCACCTGATGGACAAAGCGCAATTTTTGCTTTGTTCGATGCGTTGGATGATTGGTTTAATGAGAGAGAAAAGCTAATTTATCCTTTCCATGGGTGTTATTTCATCAATGTCAGTGCTGAATTCAGTGACTTAAATCATCCCGTGCATCAACAGTGCGCTAACCATAAAAGAGCCATGCTTGGCTTAATAAACGGGTATATGTCACAAATATTCGTTGATGAAAAAACGGTGACTACGTTGTCGGAAGCGGTAGCTACTTTAAAAGAAGGGGCGACTGTTCAGGCCCACGTGATGGGGGATTTAAAAGCTGCCGTAAAAGCCAAAGCAATCGCTGAGGAGTTGCTGAGGACAAGATTGGAGTCTTAGTGTTTTCATTTTTTCAGGGCAGTGAGTGAATAGCTTGCTCGTAAACACCCTTGTGGTTTCCGACTCGAAGTACAAAACAATTAGCTTGTCATATTTTCAATCTTGTAGCTCATGCGATAGTAGCTTTGCCTTGGGTTTTAAACACGCTATTTCTAGGAGGTCTTGTGGCACTTCGCGCAATTTTGCTAGATCACGATGGGACAGTCGTCAGTTCTGAACAAATCCATTTTCAAATGTGGGTACACATTCTGAGCCAATATGGCTTTGAATTGTCCGAGCTGCAGTACAAAAACCACTATGCAGGCCTGCCAACGCGCGCCAATGCCCTGGATATGGTGCAGAGGTTTGGGATTAATGCGTCCCCTGATCAACTTATAGAAGCGAAGAACGCCGCGACGCAGGACTACCTTGCTAGCCAAGCATTCCCGCTAATGCCTGGCGTACGAGAGGCTATTGTTTACTTCCACAGTAAAGGTTTGAAGCTGGCAGTGGTGACAGGCGCTAGTGCAAATGGTGTTCAAAAAACACTGCAGGCCAATGAGTTTGAAGATAAGTTCTCTACGATTGTTTCTAGCGATGATGTCCGAAACAGCAAGCCCGCACCTGAATGCTATCTTCTGGCTCTTCAACGGCTTGGCGTTGCTGCGGATGAATGTCTCGCCATTGAAGATACACAACATGGTCTTGAAGCTGCCTTTCGAGCTGGCATAAGCTGCTTGGCACTACCCACGGAAATGTCTAAACAGCAAAACTTTCATTCAGCGACAGCGGTTCTTAGTGGCATGGCTGAAGCCGTTGAGTATATACGCCATGCCTATGGCGTAGAGAGCAACTCTGCGCCTGTTTAAATCGAACGCCTAAGGGTAAAGGGGGCTTTAGGCTTTCTAGCCAGAGCTGGCTAGCCATTCGTTAAAGCGCTGTTTGTAAGGAGAGCATAAATGCATTTTCAAGCCATTCCGATTATACGAATTTTTGATGAATCTAAAGCCAAGGCGTTCTATCTTGAGTTTTTGGGGATGTCGCTTGATTGGGAGCATCGCTTCGAAGCAGACTTTCCTGTCTATATGCAGGTATCCCGAGGTGATCTGGTTTTTCACCTCAGTGAACATTCTGGGGATTGCTCCCCCGGCGCTAAAACGTTTGTGAATACTGATGATCTTGAAGGCTTGTACCGCGAGATTCTATCCCGTGGTTACAAGTATAGCCGCCCGGAAATAACCACAGCTCCGTGGGGCGATAGGGTGTTTGAAGTGGTCGATCCGTTTTCCAACAGAATATTGTTCAATGAGCCTACAGCAGCCTAGCATTAGTTGGCATCACGATAGCGGCTGCCATGGAGGCTAACGGTAAAGGAGTTTGCGATGAAAGGCACATGTCTTTGCGGTTCCATCGAAGTGACTGCGCCTAACCACGAGCAGGTCAGTGTTTGTCATTGCTCACTATGTCGGCGTTGGTCGGGTGGGCCTATGTTCGCCGTGCATTGCGGTGGTCCGGTAGAGTTCTCTGGTGCTGAGCCTACCGCTTACCGCTCATCTGATTGGGCGGAGCGGGGCTTCTGTGCAACCTGTGGGACGCATCTGTTCTATCACCTGCTACCCAGCAATGAGTATATTCTCCCAGCAGGCCTGTTCCAGGATCAGACGTTCCAACTCACCAGCGAAATATTTATTGATGAGAAGCCCGACTATTACGAGCTTAACAACCAGACTGAGAAAATGACCGGACAGCAGGTCTTCGAGCAATTTTCGCCGGATTAATTTAGGCGGCTCGGGGCTTCTGATTGCCTTCAATCAGTGTCGATACTGGCATCAAAGATCAAACCAAAAACGCCTTGGCTTTTCAGCCAAGGCGTTTGTTTATCTAACGGTTACCCAACTCTCCGCTTAACGCTTCTTCCTAGCAGGCTTTTTATCAGCGCTGGCTGGGGCGCTTTGCTTTGCGCTGCTGTCGCCAGGAAAATGAGCGCGTACCAGCTCCAGTAGACCTTGTGTTGAGGTGTCGAAGTCGGCGGCGTTGGTATCGATGCGCTCGCTGATTTCACCGGCAATGCGTTTGCCAAGCTGCACGCCCCATTGATCAAATGAGTTGATGTTCCAGATAACGCCTTGCACAAATACCTTGTGCTCGTAGAGGGCAATCAGCGCGCCTAGGTTTTTGGGCGTTAGCTCGTCCAGCAGCAGTGTGCTGGAAGGGCGGTTGCCGGGGCAGCTATAGGGGTCGTGTTGGCTCAGCTCTTTGCTGTTCCCTTGGCTACCTTCCATAAAGGCGTTGGCCTGGGCGAGCATATTGGTTAGCAAGGCGAAGTGGTGGTCTTCCACGCCGGGTTCAGGTTTCAGCGAGGCAATAAAATCGATCGGCACGTAGCGGGTGCCCTGGTGTAGTAGCTGGAAGAAAGCATGCTGACCGTTAGAGCCGGTTTGCCCCCAAACAATCGGGCCGGTTTTGTAGTTAACTGGGTGGCCGAAAATATCGACTGACTTGCCGTTAGACTCCATATCCAACTGTTGCAGGAACGAAGGTAGTTGGTTCAAGGCTTGGTCGTAGGGCACGATGGCCTGGGTTTCGGCACCAACAAAGTTAATGTACCAGATACCAATCAATGCCATCAGAACTGGCATATTCTGCGCGAAGGGTGCTTCGATAAAGTGGCGGTCCATCTCATGAGCGCCTTCCAGCAGCTCGATAAAACCTTCAAAACCAACTGAAAGCGCAATCGGCAGCCCGATAGATGACCACATGGAGTAGCGGCCACCGACCCAAGCCCAGAACTCGAACACATTCTCTTCACGAATGCCGAACTCCATCGCCGCTTTGCGGTTGGTGGAAGCAGCAATAAAGTGGGCACCGACATCGGCGTCTTCTCCGGCATTTTCCAGAAACCAGCGCCGTGCGGTTTTGGCGTTCAGCAGGGTTTCCTGGGTAGAGAAGGTTTTGGTTGAAACGATAAACAGCGTGGTCGCCGGGTCTAGCCGTGAAAGCACCTTCTGGATATGGGTACCATCGACGTTGGAGACGAAGTGGAAGTGCAGTTCCGGGTGGCGGTATTTGAGCAGTGCGCGTACCGCCATATTGGGGCCAAGATCCGAGCCGCCAATGCCAATGTTGACCACGTCTTTGATGCGCTGGCCGTTATAGCCTTTCCACTCGCCGCTTCTAACCGCTTCTGAGAACTGCTTGATTTGTTCCCGGGTGCGATTGATTTCCGGCATCACGTCATCGCCGTCAACATGCACGGGTTCATCGCTTAAATTGCGCAGTGCGGTGTGCAGTACCGGACGATTTTCGGTGACATTGATAATATCGCCAGAGAACATCTGCGCTCGGCGCTGAACCAAGGCAGAGTGGTCGGCCAGTTCCAGTAGTTTGCTGAGCACTTCATCTGAGACATGGTGTTTGGAGTAATCCAGAAACAGGCCGCCCACCCGCAGGCTCATTTTTTCAAAGCGCTGCGGGTCATTGGTGAAGTAATCACGAATGCGGTCGTTGGCGGTTTTGTCGCGCAGGCGTTCAAGTGCCTGCCAAGTAACGCTGCGGGTGAGTTGAAACATAGAAGGCGGTCCTGTTGTTTTAGATCATTATTAAGTGACGAGCGCTATGTTGCTGGCTCGTGCCTTGTACTATTTATGTATCTATTTATGTAAAAATACTACATAAAACCCCGGTTTAAGCAACTGTTAAGCGACTGGTGGCTGAAAAGTTAGTAATAAACCGTTGTTGGTGTGGGGTAAGGGGGAATATGCGTAGCAAAAGAGGCGCTGAGCAGGTGGCTGCCTGCTCAGCACTGACGTTCAAGCGTTTAGCTGGTAACGGCGACGTGGGCGGCGCCGCGTTTGATAAAGGCATAGCCTAAACCGGTTGCCAGCGAGCCGATGATAATCGCGCCAAGGTAGAGCAGTGCAGGGGTAATGGCGTTGGGAATCAGCAGCACAAAGATACCACCGTGAGGTGCCATTAGTTTCGCGCCTACCAGCATGGAAAGCGCACCGGTGATTGCACCGCCCACCATGCAAGCGGGAATAACCCGCAACGGGTCTTTCGCCGCAAAGGGAATGGCCCCTTCACTAATAAAGCAAAAGCCGAGTACAAACGAAGCTTTGCCTGCTTCACGTTCTGGTTCAGAAAATTTATTGCGCGCTACGAAACTGGCAATGCCCATGCCAATCGCTGGCACCATGCCTGCCGCCATAATGGCTGCCATTGGGCCGTAGGTTTCTGAAGCCAACAAGCCCACGCCGAAGGTGTAGGCTGCTTTATTGACGGGGCCGCCCAAATCGAAGCACATCATTGCACCCAATAGAATGCCCAGCAGCACCGCGTTAGTAGAGCCCATAGAGGCCAGGAAGCTGGTCAGCGCACTTAGCAATGCAGCGACAGGCTCGCCAATCACATAGATCATCGTTAGGCCGGTGACCAGGCTGGCCACCAGTGGGATGATCAGAATAGGCTTGAGCGATTCAACGCTGGAGGGCAGCTTAACGTAGCGGGTAACCGCTAGGGCCACGTAGCCTGCCAGGAAGCCTGCCAAAATGCCGCCGATAAACCCGGAGCCAATGTCGGCCGCCAACATACCGCCAATCATACCTGGCGCAATACCGGGGCGGTCGGCGATGGAGTAGGCAATGTAACCCGCTAGCACAGGAATCATTAGCGCGAAGGCGGTGCCGCCGCCAATTTGCATAAGCGCAGCGGCCAGCGTGCCTTCCTGCTCAAAGGCTTCAATGCCGAATACAAACGACAGCGCAATCAGCAAACCGCCCGCTACCACCATAGGCAGCATGAACGACACGCCGGTGAGTAGGTGCTTATAAACGCCTTTCTCTTTAACGCTCTTATTGGCGTTGCCCGAACCGCTGTTGGCGTTTTCTACGCTAGCATCAACAAGGGCGGCTTCTAGCGTGGGGCGTGGCTTTTTTAGTGCGTTGCCGGTTGAGGTGCGGTAGATACGTTTGCCTGCAAACCGCACTGGGTCAACGTCGATATCGCAGGCCAGTACGACCACGTCGGCGTCGGCGATCTCTTGTTCGGTTAAATGATCCTGAGCGCCTACTGAGCCTTGAGTTTCCACACGAATGGCATGCCCCATGGCTTTGCCTGCTTCGGCTAGCGCTTCAGCGGCCATAAAGGTATGGGCAACACCGGTGGGGCAAGCGGTAACAGCGACAATCTTCTTGCCGCCCGTGTTGCTCGCCGGAGTAGCAGCGGCTGTCGGGGTTGCAGGGGCCGCGTAAATGGGTGCTTCACGCTTGGCTTGAGTTAAAAAGGCGCTGGGGTCGGGCAGGGCGCTGGCAATCGGCGCCTGGAAAAGTCGCTTGCCATCAAAACGTTCTGGGGCAGGAATGTGATCGGCGGCCACCACAATTAAATCGGCATTAGCAATTTGCTCAGCGGTGGCCGCTTGCAGCGGCGCAATCTCGCCGTGCATTTCCACATGAGCGCTCCAGCCCATCCGCGTGGCCGCTTGCTCAAGGCGCTTGGCGGCCAGAAAGGTGGTCGCCATACCGCTGGGGCAGGCGGTAATTAGAATCAGGTTCATCGCGTGGCTCCCTTGGTGATGGTGTCGTCAAGACGCCGTACCAAAGTCTGTTGTTGGAGTAAGTCAAAGTCGTCGGCGTGGGGGGTGCCCACGCCGACGTGGCGAACCGCTTCGGCAGAGAGTGCCGTTGCAAAGCGAAGGGTGTCTGGTGGGGCGCAGTCGCTGAGCAGCCCATGAAGCATGCCAGCCACAAAGGTATCGCCCGCACAAACGGTATTAGTGGCGTTTACGCTAGGCGGGGTAGATTGCCAAGTGCCCTGTGAGCTAACCCATAAAACGCCCTCTGAGCCTGCGGAAATCAGTGCGTGCTCAATGCCGCTGGCGTGCAGTCGCTCGGCGGCGACCTGGCGTTGTTGATGTGAATCTAGCGCGCTGCCAGCCCAGTCAGCGAGTTCCGTTTCGTTAGGTTTTACAGCCGCAGGCTGAACAGCAATGGCGGTCAGCAGTGCTGGGCCGCTGGTGTCTATCCAAAGTGGTACGCCATAGCTTTTTAGGGTGGCCAGTAGTTCAGCAAATAGCGGCTGATCAATACCTGGTGGAAGGCTACCGGCAACGACGACCGCTTGGGGCGGGGCGGGGCGCTGAAACAAGTCGTCTAGGGTAGTTCGTAAGGCATTTAAGTGGGCCGCCTCAATCGGCATGCCGGGGCCGTTAATATCAGTGATGCGGCCACTCTGCTCCGCCAGCTTGGCGTTAATACGTGTGCTACCGGGTACTCGTACAAAGGCATCTTCTACGCCGTAGTGGGGGAATGCCAAGCTGAACGGCGCGTCGTTATGCTGGCCGAGAAAGCCGCTAACAATCACCTGATGGCCTAAGCTGGCCAGCACGCGTGCTACGTTAACGCCTTTGCCCGCAGCTTCTAACTGGGCGCTGTGGGGGCGGTTCACATGGCCGAGTGTCAGCTTTTCAAGGTTGAACGCTAAATCCAGCGCGGGGTTGAGTGTAATGCACACTACCTGGGCCATTAGCGGGCCTCCAGGGCGTCACGCACCTCATCGCTGGTGGCTTTGCTTAGCGCTAGCTGGGCAGTGGTTTTGGCATCGGCAAGATCAAATTCACGCAGGCGCGCTTTGACTAGCGGAATTTGTCGCGCGCTGACGGAAAGCTCATCAACGCCTAACCCTACCAGTACTGGCACGGCCATGGCGTCCGAGGCGAGTTCGCCGCATACGCCGACCCATTTGCCGTGGGCATGGGCGGCATCGACGGTCATTTGAATCAAGCGCAGCACGGCGGGATGCAAGCCATCGGCCTGGGCAGAAAGCTCTGGGTGGCCGCGGTCGATGGCCAGGGTGTACTGAGTTAAATCGTTAGTGCCGACGGAGAAGAAGTCCACCTCGGCCGCCAGCGTAGGTGCTAGCAGTGCGCTGGAAGGCACTTCGATCATCACGCCCAGTTGCACATCAGTGGCGCGCTGCTGTGGTGGGATTTCGCTAAGCAGGCGGTCATAGATGACTTTGGCGGCGCGGAATTCAGCGACATCCTTAACCATCGGCAGCATGATGCGTAGCGGACGGCCGACAGCTGCCATCAGCAGCGCGCGGATTTGTGTTTCCAGCACTTTCGGTTCGGTCAGCGCTAAGCGAATGCCGCGTAGACCAAGGAACGGGTTGTCTTCCTGGGGAACCGGCCAATAGGGCAGCGGCTTGTCGCCCCCGACATCCAGAGTACGCGCGACCAGCGGGCGGCTATCCAGGGCATCGGTGGCTTCGCGGTACTCGGCAATTTGGGTGGCTAGATCCGGTGCGCTTGAGTAGGCCATAAACAGGAACTCGGTGCGCAGCAGGCCAACGCCTTCGGCACCGCGTTCAACCGCATCGGCGGCGTGGGCGGTGTTACCAAGATTGGCTGCCACTTCCACCCGATGCCCGTCGCGGGTTTGGGCTTGCTCAAAACGCAGCTCCCAGGCATCGGCTTCGCGCTGTTGCTGGTCGAGAAGCTGTTGTTCTGCGCGCTGCAGGCGCTCTTCGGAAGGCTGGGAGGTAACTCGCCCACGTTCACCGTCCAGAATCATCATGCTGCCGTTATGCAATGCCATGACGGCTTCACCGGCGCCGACAACAGCGGGAATACCTAGCGCACGAGCCAGAATGGCACTGTGAGCGGTGGCGCCGCCGCGCACGGTAAGCAGGCCGCGTACGCGTGAGGTATCCAGGCGGGCAACGTCGGAAGGGCCGATGTCATCCATCACCAGAATATACGGGTGGTCAGGTGGCTCGGGCAGTTGGACATCGCACAATACCCCCAGCACGCGGCGGCCTACGTCGCGTAGGTCAGCGGCGCGCTCGGCCAGTAGGCGGTCGGCGAGCATTTCCTGGGCGTGGGCGGCGGTTTCAATGGCGTTCCACCAACCAGCTTCTGCTGAACGACCTTCACGAATCGCATCAATCGCAGCGTGCTGCAACTCGGGGTCGTCGAGCATCTCTTCGTGCATCGAGAGAATGTCGGCCACTTCGCCGCCAGGGGCGTTATGCACCAGTGCTTGAAGTTGAGCCGCCCCCTCTTTCAGCGCTAGTTCCAGGCGGTTAATTTCGTGATCGGGGTCGCTGGCGTGTTCAGCATAGTCGAACTGCATCGGACGAATCACAAACACCGGCGCAATGGCCAAGCCCGGCGAAGCGGCGACGCCTGCGTGTGGGGCGTCGGCGGCTAACGGTTCGACGGGCTTACTCGTGTTAGTAACCGACTTGGTATCAAAACCGCCGTCGAACGGCGTGACTTTCTCACCTAGACCGTCTTCAACGGCGGCGGCTACTGCGCCTAGCGCGGTACTTGCCTGCACACCTTCAGCAGAAAGAATCAGCCACTGGCCACGCCGTGCTCCCAAGCCAATCACTTTGGTCAGGCTGGCGGCTGAAACCGTGGAAGCACTGCCTTCTTCAAGGCGTACGTTAATCGGCATTGATTGCGCGCGGGCGACCTGTACCAGCTGTTTTGCCGGGCGGGCGTGTAGGCCGTGGGGGTTCAAGACGCGCACGCGGCGAGTTTGAGTGCTGGCGGTTTCACCCGCCAGCGTGGCCAGCAGCTGTGCGCTGTTTTTGCCCACCAAACTGCCACTTTCACCGTTCTCCAACACGGCTAATAGCTGTTCAAGCAGTGGGCGGTGGGCATCGCCGCTGGCCGCTAAACAGAACAGCGCATGGACGGGGTGGCCGCTATGCTCCAGTTTAGGATCGGCTGGCGTGGCAACACCTAGTGCGGGTTGTGTCACCCCTTGCACTTGGCTTGCTAACCAAAATCCTTTGCCCAGCCATTGGGGGGAAGCACTGGCGATGGCGCTAATAAAAGCGTTATCAACGCAGCCACTTTGGCGAAGCCGTGCGGCGGCGGCCAGGGCAAGCTCTTGAGGGTCGCGAGCGGGGAAGTTAATGCACAGCGTATCGGCATCCAGGCGTGGCTTAAGCGCTGGCTTGGAAAGTAAACGCGCTACCTCGACAGCCGAGCTGGCGCTGGCGAGCTGGTTGGCGACGCCTTCGCGGTCTAAGACGTGGGTCAACTGGCGCAGAATATCCAGGTGTTCGTCATTTTGCGCGGCTATCGTCACCAGAACATAGACCGTCTGGCCGTCATGCCACTGAACGCCTTTGGGGAACTGCAGCACTCTCACGCCGGTATGTTTTACGTGCTGACGGCTTTCCGGCGTGCCGTGTGGAATGGCAATCGCGTTACCAAGATATGTTGACGACTGCGCTTCGCGCGCATGGAGGCCATCACGGTACTCGGCCTCAACTAAGCCCGCATCCGTTAGCGCCTTAGCGGCGATGTCGAGTGCAGCTTGCCAGTCGTCCGCATGGCGGTCGAGCAAGATGTCATCTGGGCCGAGAGTTAACATAGGGTTCTCCTGTAAACGCTGTCAGCCAAGGGTGATGTCTGCAGCGTGATCATGCTTAAACGTTGGTCGTAGAGCGTTGAGCTTCACTGGATGAATCGTGTCATCTGTGGTTAGTTGGCTATGCTGAATCGATTCACTTAAAGACACAAGGGTTGTCTTTCTAGACTTTAGTCTGGGTGGGGAGAAACGGCTGATAAACTACACCGGCAACCAGAGGGAGAATTGCATGACACTTGCCGACATTGCCCGGCTTGCGGGCGTATCGCGCACCACGGCGAGCTATGTAATTAATGGCCAGGCCGAGCAACGGCGTATTAGTAATGCCACCATTGAGAAAGTAATGGCGGTCGTGCGGCAGCATCGCTATCACATTGACCCGCAGGCAGCGGCGCTGCGTCGTGGGGCAAGTCGGCTGATTGGATTGATCGTGCCGGACCTTGAAAATATCAGCTATGCGCGGCTCGCGAAGCGCTTAGAGCGTGGCGCGAGAGAGCAGGGCTATCAGCTGTTGGTGGCTAGCTCAGATGACTGTGCCGATAGCGAGCGGGCTTTGGCATTGGCGCTTCGCGCGCAGCGTTGTGAGGTGCTTATTACCGCCAGCTGCCTTGCCGAAGAGGACACTTTCTATTCTGAGTTGGTAGATGAAGGTTGGTGCGTTGTGGGAATGGACCGAGGGCTTGCGCCGACGCGTTTTGCCAGTGTCGTCAGTAACGATCAAGACGCGGCATATGCGCTAACGCGCTCGGTCATTACGGGTAGCACGCGGCGGGTGGCGTGGTTAGAAGCGATGCCAAGCTTGTCGATCAGTCGCGAGCGGAGGGTGGGTTTTCAGTCAGCGCTACAAGACACCTCTATCGAGCCGGTTTTACTTAGCGGTACGCACTACGAGCGTAGCGAAGGCGCCCGTCTTGCCGCTCAACTGCTGGATGAGAAGGGGGGCGCTGATGCGTTGATCACCGCGTCTTATGTGCTGATGGAAGGGGTGTTTGACGTGTTTCTGGAGCGCGGTGGGCTGCCAGAGAATATGCGGTTAGCCACCTTTGGCGACCACCGCTTATTGGATTTTCTGCCGCAAGCGGTGAATTCAGCCTTGCAAGATTATGATCGCATTGCTGAACTCACCCTGCGCTGCGCCCTGAATGCCATGAACGGCGACTATCAGTGTGGGCAACAGGTTGTGGCGCGCCACCTGCGTACCCGATAAGCCCCATTGATTCGTTCAGAGCTTGAGTTGTTCAGAGCTTTAGTTATTCAGTACTAAAGTTGTTAAGAGCTATACCGTGCGGGCTTGAGCCCAGGCCTGTGCATCCGGAATAGACATATCGTAGCGTTCACTGAGATAGGGCGACGACAGTAAAAAGTCGGCGCTCGCCGCATTGCATGCTACCGGCACGTTCCATAGCGCGGCTAAACGCAGCAGCGCTTTGACATCAGGATCGTGGGGCTGAGGGGCAAACGGATCCCAGAAGAAAATCAGCACGTCTAGCTGTTGTTCGGCAATCCGCGCACCAATTTGCTGATCACCGCCCAGCGGCCCGCTCATCAACCCCTCGACCTCTAGGCCAAGCGCATTTTTGAGCCGCCCAGCGGTCGTCCCCGTACCAATGAGAGTGTGCTGGCTGAGCGTTTCCTGCCAGCGTGTTGCCCACTCCAGCATTTCGGTTTTTTTGCCGTCGTGGGCAATTAGCGCAATGCGTTTACGCGGTTGCAGCGTACGAACGGCTTGGCGGGGTGGACGTGCGTCGCTCATGGCATGGCTCTCCAGTTAACATTCCGGCTATTTCAGGTCACAGTTAGATTTACGCTTCTTCAACGGCCAGCACTTTCATGGTGTTAGTGCCGCCGTGGGCGTTCATGTGGTCGCCGCGGGTAAGAATGACATGATCGCCAGGGTGTGCCAAACCATGCGCTTGCAATAGCTTGACGGCTTCTTGGTTGAGCTCTTTAGGGTCCATATGGGTGGTGTCGAAGGGGATCGACACGACGCCGCGATAAAGCGCCATGCGCCGTTGGGCAATCGGGCTATGTGCAAGTCCCACAATCGGCAGACCAGAGCGAATGCGTGAGGCAATCAGTGGCGTATAACCTGTCGAGGTCATGCAGGCTATCGCGCGTACCCCGGTGAGGTGGTTAGCGGCATACATGGCAGAGAGGGCAATGGTTTCATCAATGCGCTCGAAGCCTTCATGAATACGGTGGCCGGATGACTGAGCAATACGTTCGCGCTCAGCGCCGAGGCATACTCGATCCATCGCTTGAATGGTTTCTACCGGATAGTCACCCGCGGCGGTTTCCGCAGAGAGCATGACGGCGTCGGTGGCATCCAGCACTGCGTTAGCCACGTCGAATACTTCCGCGCGGGTGGGCAGTGGCGACTCAATCATCGACTCCATCATTTGTGTGGCGGTAATGACCGCACGGTTAAGCGTGCGAGCATGCTTGATGATGCGTTTTTGAGTGCCGATCAGTGCGGCATCGCCAATTTCTACGCCTAAGTCGCCTCGGGCGACCATCACGGCTTCAGAGGCTTCGATAATGCCATCCAGTGTCTCATCATCGGCAACCGCTTCGGCGCGCTCAAGCTTGGCAACCAGACCTATTTCCTTGCCTGCTTCACCGAGCAGGTCGCGCGCTTCTTGCATATCAGCAGCGCTGCGTGGGAACGATACCGCCAGGTAATCCACCCCGATATCGATCGCGGTTTTTAGGTCTTCTTTATCTTTTTCGGTAAGCGCCGGGGCGGATAGTCCGCCGCCTTGCTTGTTGATGCCTTTGTTATTGGAAAGCTTGCCACCTACGTGAACGCGTGTGTGGACTTCTTGACCAATAATCGAGGTGACGTCCAGCACGACACGGCCATCATCCAGCAGTAGCCGGTCACCAGGGGCGACATCGTCAATCAGCGACTTGTAATCACAGCCGACGCGCTCGGCCGTGCCGCTGTTGGCATCCAACGCCATGTCGAGCACAAAGGCCTGGCCAATGTCCAAGTGCACAGCACCTTCGGCAAAGCGCGATATACGGATTTTTGGCCCTTGCAGGTCACCCAAGGCGGCAACGCTGCGATTTAGTCGCTGGGCAATCTCGCGTACCTCTTTCAAGCGGCGGCGGTGGTCGTCTGCGGCGCCATGGGAGAAATTTAGCCGCACGACATCAACGCCCGCTTTTAGCATGGCTTCCAGCACGCCAGGGCGGTCGCTTGCTGGACCAAGCGTCGCGACAATCTTGGTGCGGCGAAGGGGAGTGGGAGATGTTGAGCGAGTCATAAACGTTACTCCTATTGACCATCTTGGCGGTGATTAATTATTGGACTACGATAGCCTTTATATAGTAATTTTACTACATATTGGGATGTTATTAGCCTTTAAGGGCAGTTTGGATAGGTAAAAATTGACCTAAAGGTGAATAAATACGTATTTTTAGTAATTTTTTTACTGGATACGCCATCGACTACCACTGCTTGATTGAGGTGCCATCATGACAATAAGAGTTGCTATTAACGGATTTGGACGGATTGGTCGTAACGTACTACGTGCGCTGTACGAAAATGGCTATCGGGATCGTGTCCGAGTGGTTGCGATTAATGATTTGGGTGATCCTTCCCTAAACTCGCACCTACTGCGTCACGATACGGTTCACGGCCACTTTCCGTTTGCCGTTGAGCATGATGCCGAAAGTATTCGTGTGGATGGCGATCGCATCGCGATCTCTTCTGAGCGTGATCCTAGCCAGCTTCCTTGGGCATCCATGAACATTGATCTCGTCATGGAGTGCACAGGCTTGTTCACTAAGCGAGAAGCCGCTGCCAAGCATATAGAAGCGGGTGCTAAGCGTGTGTTGATCTCTGCCCCCAGCCCCGATGCTGACGCTACTATCGTATATGGTGTTAATGACGATATTTTGACGGCTGAACACACGGTGGTCTCCAATGCGTCGTGCACGACTAACTGCTTGGCGCCTGTCGCCAAAGCGTTAAACGATGCTGTAGGCATTGAAAATGGCTTGATGACCACGGTTCATGCCTACACCAACGATCAGAACCTATCGGATGTTTATCACTCCGACCCTTACCGCGCGCGTAGTGCGACGCATTCGATGATTCCGACCAAAACAGGCGCAGCAGCGGCCGTTGGTTTGGTCTTGCCGGAGCTGGCAGGTAAGTTTGATGGGTTAGCCGTACGCGTGCCGGTGATCAACGTTTCCCTGGTAGATTTAACATTTACGGCAAGTCGCGATACCAGCAAAGAAGAGATCAACGCCATTGTTGAAAAAGCAGCGGCGAACTCGTCTGTGCTAGCGGTTAATGCACAACCGCTGGTGTCTATTGATTTCAATCATGATGCGCATTCATCTACTTTTGATGCTAATCACACCCGTGTGAATGGCCGCCTGGTGAAAATTATGGCGTGGTACGACAACGAGTGGGGTTTCTCCAACCGTATGTTAGATACCGCCCTTGCCATGCAGAAAACGGCCAAATAACACCTGACTGACCCTTATGGGCAAGTGTCGCCCAGCAGCAACTCAGTTTTGAGTAGCTGCTGGGTTTTGGGTATTCGGCCTAGAATCATTTTTGCCGCCACGCGGCCTTTGCCTGCACTGTCCTGGCGCACGGTCGTTAAACGCGGTGCTCTATATTGCCCTTCAGCAATGCCATCAAAGCCGGTAATTCTTAGCTCCCCCGGTACGTGAATGCCACGCTGTTCGGCTAGCGTCAGCGCGGTAAGTGCAATGCGGTCTGACATGCATAGCAGCAGATCTGGGCGCTGCGTGGCAGGCAGGTCGAGGATTTCTGTGATCACAGGAGAGCACACATCAAACACGTTCTCTTCGATATTCCATAGTGGGATCTGTTCAGCATCAAAGCCATGTTCGGTGAGTGCAGCATGAAATCCGGCCAGACGTGCACGGCTGATGGTGCTGCTGTCTGGAAGTAGGGTGTGCTGATTGCTTATTCGGCCGTTGCAATACTCTTTTGTCAGACGAAGATTAACCACCGCAGGCCGCTGTGGACGCGTTTTTAACGCGTGCTGGGCAAGGTGGTAGCTCGCGTCTTGGTCATCGATATGCACAGTCGGGCTGCCATCAATGTCGAAATCCACAGACACCAGTGGCCGCTGCGCAGGCAGCTCGCTTAGCAGCTTGTTATTAGGCATCAGGCCGTAAACGATAAAGCCATCGGCAATGTTTGCAGACCCTGGCGGCTGGGAGGCATGACCCCGGCCAGGCAGTAGCAGCATGGTATGCCCATGAGCATCAAGTACTTCAGCGACACCGGATAAAAATTCACTGGCGACAGCATCATTGAGGCTGTAGGTCAGACTTTCGGCAAGAATAACCGCAACAATGCTGGAGCGCCCGGTGCGTAGACTGCGGGCCTTGGCATCTGGACCGTTATACCCAAGGCGTTTGGCCTCGCTTAAAATACGATCGCGTAGCAGAGGCGAAAGCTGGTCGGGGCGGTTGAAAGCGTTTGATATTGTCGCAGTGGAAACGCCGAGTTCTGTGGCAAGATCCTTGAGAGTCATTCGACGATGGGCAGTCACGGGTTTCCTATCCTGTTTAATTATTTGGGCGTTATTTTACATCGCAGGCTAATGAATTGAATCTGACGCACAAAAATACGGCCTTGACGTTGTTTCCACTACCGTTGCTATACAGGTAGTAGCATCAAAGGCCGTTGTTCGCTCAGCAACAGCGCAGTCGATAGCGTTCGTTAAGCCGCAGAGCGTGCCTCAGAAAGCATCAACGCCGCACCACTTTCATCAAATAGATGCACATGCTCAATGTCGGGCACCAGGGATACTTTTTGGCCTTCTTCCCACTTGCTTGGGGCTTCGCTGCGGTGGATAAGCAGTGTATCGCCCTCCTTGGGTTCTAGGTAGACATAGACCTCATTACCCAGGTACTCGACATTGAAAATTTCAAAGCAATTATCGCCCTTGGGTGCCTCTAAACGTAGGTGCTCGGGGCGTATGCCTAAGGTAAGCGAGCTGCCCGTACGATAGCTATCTGCGGCTTGGGGAAGTGCGACTTCTCCCAAGCCTTTTGCAGTTACCTTGCAACCATCTGTTGAACCGCTGGCAAGCTCCGCGGGCATAAAATTCATCGTCGGTGAACCGATAAAACCGGCGACAAACTTGGTGGCTGGGCGTTGATAAAGTTCATGTGGGCTGCCTACTTGCTCGATATGGCCGCCTTTTAGCACCACGATTTTATCTGCCAGGGTCATTGCTTCGACTTGGTCGTGGGTCACATAAATCATCGTAGAGCCCAGGCGATTGTGCAGCCTAGCGATCTCGTTGCGCATTTGTACTCGCAGCGACGCATCCAGGTTAGAAAGTGGCTCATCAAAAAGCAGAATGCGAGGTTCCCGAGCCATCGCACGGCCCATTGCAACACGCTGGCGCTGACCGCCCGACAGTGCTTTCGGCTTGCGGTGTAACAGGTCTTCAAGCTGCAAAATTTTAGCGGTACTCATTACCCGTTCATGGACCGTCTCTTTGTCTGTTTTGGCAAGCTTCAAGCCAAAGGCCATGTTGTCATAAACGGTCATATGCGGGTAAAGAGCATACGACTGGAACACCATGCCCACACCACGTTCACGTGGGGGAAGGTCATTGACCAGCGTGTCACCAATGTTTAAGTCACCGTCGGTGATTGACTCAAGACCCGCGATAAGGCGCAGCAGCGTGGATTTGCCACAGCCGGATGGGCCAACAAAGACGACAAATTCACCATCGCCAATGGTCAGGTCAACGTCTTTAATAATGTGATCGCGACCAAATACTTTGTTGATCTTTTCAAGCGTAACACTTGCCATGGTTAGCTCCTTGTCGGCCTCAATGCTGCATTCCTCGTATCGGGCCGACTATCGTTATTGAATGTTGTTATTGAGTATTGCCATTGATTTGACTAAGCAACGTGCATAAAGGCGGCTTGATAGGCGGGCAGCGTCAGCACATTATCTTGACGTGCCGTAGTGAAGCCGTGTCCTTCCAGGTCACCGATGACGTCTAAGGGGAGTGCTGTTTGCAGCTCATTCCCCGTCAGGTTAAAGACACACAGCACTTTGGCTTGGTCATTTTGACGAATAAAGCCCAGTAACTCCTCGCCAACCTCAATCAGCTGTAAATCACCGTCGAACAGCGCGGAGTGCGCTTGGCGGAAAGCCAGCATCCGGCGCACACCGTTAAGCGTTGAGTCCGGGTTCGTGTGCTGTCGGCTAACCGCCAATGGCAGGTGGCGTTTTTCTACCGGGAGCCATGGCTCAATGGCCGAGAAACCTGCCTGGGTGCCATCGGTCCATGGCATCGGCGTGCGGCACCCGTCTCGGCCTTTAAACTCTGGCCAGAGCACTTTGCCGTAAGGGTCTTGAATGCGCTCGAAGGGCACGTCGGCTTCTGGCAGCCCTAACTCTTCCCCTTGATAAAGGCAGACGCTGCCGCGTAGGGAAAACAGCATGGCGAGCATCACTTTAGGATAAGCAATGGGATCTTCTTCAGCGCCCCAGCGTGATGCGCTGCGTTCAACATCATGGTTGGATGTTGCCCAGCAGGGCCAAGCGTCGCCCGCTAAGCGCTGAAAGCGCTCAATAACATGACGAATATAGCTAGCGGAGCGTGGCTTATTGAGCAAGTCAAAGGTGTAAGCCATATGCAGTTTGTCACCGCCTGCGGTGTACTCAGCCATGCGCTCAAGTGGGTTGTCATCGCCGATTTCGCCCACGGTCGTAGTGCCGGGATACTCGTCCATCAAGGCGCGTAAGTCTTTTAAGAAATCTACGTTTTCAGGGCGGCTAATATCGTAGACATGACGCTGCCACGTGTAGGGGTTAGCCTCTGGGGCGCCCAGGGTTTTGGATTCACCTTTGGGCACCGGTGGGTTGTCACGCAGCTCGGTGTCGTGGAAGTAGAAGTTGACGGTATCAAGGCGGAAACCATCAACGCCAAGATCCAGCCAGAAGCGCATGTTATCCAGCTGCGCCTGACGGGCTTCCGGGTTGTGGAAGTTGACATCCGGCTGGCTGGTCAAAAAGTTGTGTAGATAATACTGCTGGCGGCGTGAATCAAAGGTCCAGGCAGGGCCGCCAAAAATAGATAGCCAGTTATTAGGGGGTGTGCCATCGGGCTTAGGGTCTGCCCACACAAACCAATCGGCTTTGGGGTTGGTGCGATTCTGGCGGCTCTCTTTAAACCAAGCGTGCTGTTCAGAGGTATGGCTGATGACTTGATCAATCATTACTTTCAGGCCTAGCGAATGGGCCTTGTCGAGCAGCGCCTTGAAATCATCCAGGGTGCCAAACATCGGATCAACGTCGCGGTAGTCGCTGACGTCATATCCGAAATCCAACATGGGAGACGTAAAGAAAGGCGACAGCCAGACACCGTCAACATTCAAAGAAGCGACGTAATCGAGCTTTTCGGTAATGCCTTTCAAGTCACCAATACCGTCGCCACGGCTGTCTAGGAAGCTGCGCGGGTAAATTTGATAGATAACGCCGCCGCGCCACCAGGTCAGGTTGTCTTGCATGAATAAGTCCTTAATAAAACGTAAATAACACCCACGCTTAGCCTTTAACTGCGCCTGCAGTTAAGCCTGAAACAATGCGACGTTGGAAAATGATGACCAAGATAACCAGGGGCACGGTGACGACGACCGACGCGGCCATGATTGGCCCCCAAGGCAGCTCGTAGGCGCTACCACCTGACAGCAGGGCAATGGCAACAGGCACGGTGCGCTGTGCATCAGTGAGTGTGAAGGTTAAGGCAAACAGAAACTCATTCCACGCAGCAATAAAGGCGAGCAGGCCAGTGGTTGCCATGGCGGGCCACATTAGCGGTAGGAAGACCTTAGTAATCGTAATCCAGGGCGTAGCGCCATCCATAATGGCGGCCTCTTCCAACTCCATGGGCAGTTCTTTCATGAAAGTGGTAAGTACCCAGACGGTGAAGGGCAGCGTGAAAATGGTGTAGCTCAGAATGAGGCCAGCGGGATTGTTGTAGAGATTTAGTGCGCGAATCACCTCAAACAAACCTGAGAGCACCGCAACCTGAGGAAACATGGAAACCCCAAGAATGACCAGCATGACGGTCGAGCGACCACGGAAGCGAACCCGGCCCAGCGCGTAAGAGGCGGTGATACCCAGTAGCAGCGCGATGAAAACAACGCTAAATGCTACGACTATTGAGTTAAAAATCGCACGGATAAAGCTCGACTGGCTAAAAATCTGCGCATAGTTGTCCAGGTTCCAATTTGAGGGCCAAAGTTCAACCCGGAAAAGCTCGCTGGAAGGTTTAAGTGAGGTAATGACCGCGTAATAAAATGGGAAAACGGCGTATACCATAATCAGCGCAATTAAGGCCCAAAAGCCGACGCGCTTGGCAATTTTGGCTAACTGACGTTGGTTCATCAGTCACCTCCTAGTTGTATTTTGTTACGGCCTAAATAGAGGTAAGCAACGGTGGCCAGGGCAATAATCAAGAACAACAGGGTAGAGGCAGCACTGCCGTAACCAACATCCTGGAACTCAACCAACTGCTGACGCGCATAGACTGACATCGACATCGTGCTGGTTGAGTTAGACGTCAGTACGTAGATCACGTCGAACACCCGCAGGGCATCTAGAAGGCGGAAAATCACCGCCACCATCAAGGCAGGCGTAATCAGCGGTAGGGTAACTTTGAAGAACACACGCACGGGATGAATGCCGTCTACTTCTGCGGCTTCGTAGCAATCTTTTGGCAACATTTGTAGGGCGGCTAACACCAACAGGGCGACAAACGGAATTGTTTTCCAGACATCGACCATGATGACTGCCCACATGGAGTAAGTAGCGCTGGCGGTCCAGGCAATAGGATTATCGATTATCCCAACCGTCATTAGCAGGTGGTTGATGATGCCGAACTGATCGTTGAGCATCCACGCCCACATTTGGGCGGAAACGATGGTGGGGATTGCCCACGGAATCAGTACCGCCGCGCGAACAATCGTCCGACCTTTAAACTCCGCATTTAGAATCAGTGCCACAATGACACCAAAAATGACTTCTAAAGAGACAGATACCACTGAAAAATAAACGGTGTTCCAAACAGATTGCCACCAGACTGGGTCAGCAAGAACCCCGAACCAGCGGCCATTGTCGTAAACCAGATAGTTTTCAAACCCGATTAGATTAGCCGCACCCAGGTCCGACAGTGAGGCATCGGTAAAGCTTAGAAAAAATGTTCGCATTAACGGCCAGCCAGCCACCAACGTTAATGCGATCAGCATGGGAGCCAAGAACAGCCAAGCCGCTTTGACTCGCTGACGGCGTACTTTAGTGCCGCGATGCCGACGCGCTGGCGCTGCGGCTGAGCGCGCCTCCAGGGGCGCGCTGTTGTTTGAAGAGGTCGACATAGGTATCTCCGCGGTTACCAGTTGCGACGCTTCAGGCGGAGTAGATCGCCTTCGAGGTCAGCGACGGCGTCAGCGCCAGTTTTAGTGCCCGAAAGCACATCATGGGAAGTGCTGAAAAAGGCATTGCTAACACGGCCATAGGCATCCCCGGTAGGTGCTGACGGACGGGCGACGGCGTTGGTGAAGGTGTCGTAAAGAGTGCCAAAGAAAGGCACGGCTTCCAGTACCTCTTCATCTTGGTAAAGCGCATCGATGGTGGGGTTGTAGGACGCTTGGATAGCACGACGCTTTTGCTCTTCTTCACCGGTTAAGAAAGCGACCAGGTCAGCGGCAAGCTCGGGATGTTCGCTATAGCGGGATACTGCTAAGTTCCAACCGCCTAAGCCGGCTGCACTTCGACCGTCTTCTCCACCTGCGGGCAACTGGGTGACGCCGACGCTGCCACGTACATCGCTATCTTCGCTTTGAGCCAGTGACCAGGCGTATGGCCAGTTGCGCATAAATACGGCATTGCCGCCCTGGAAGACACCACGGGCTTCTTCTTCGGTGTAATTCAGCACGCCTTCTGGAGAGATGTCGCCAATCCATGAGGCTGCTAAATCCAGCGCTGCAGCAGCTTTCTCGTTATTGATGGTGACTTCGCCATTCTGATCTACCACGGTACCGCCACCGAAGCTTGATACCCACTCCAGTGCATTGACGGTAAGTCCTTCATAAGCACGCCCCTGGAAGACAAAACCCTGCATCCGATCATTGCCTTCTGCGCGCTCGGCATCTTTGATATCACGCGCGATGTCGGTCAGTTCTTGCCACGTAGTCGGTACGTCATGGCCATGTTTCTCCAGCAAGTCTTCGCGGTAATACAGAACACCTGCGTCGGTAAACCAGGGCATCGCAACTAGGCGGCCATTGATAGTGTTGTTGGTGACAATGGTGTCGAAGTGGCCTGCCGCGGCGTCTTCCCCGAGTACTTCGCTTAAATCAAGCAGGTGATTAGCGAGTAGGCCGGGCCAGACGACATCGATCTGCATGACATCAATGTCGCTAGAGTTGGCGGATAAAATTTGTTGGTAGAGTGACAAACGTTCAGTAGATGAGTTTGGCGTTGAAACCACATCGACACTGTGGCCGGTCTTCTCTTCCCAGGCGCTCACACCTTCTTGGCAAAGGGTAAGTTCCGCACCAACAGCTCCACAAGAAATGGTTAACTCAGCCGCCTGGGCAGAACCTGTGGCGCTAGCGAGACTAGCCAAAGCAATGGCAGAAGTGAGTAGTGTCTTTTTCATAGGGCGTTCCTCGGCATTTGTTGTTATGGGTAATGAGTGTTAAAAGCGCTTGTAGCGCCTACTTAAACGATTAAGTAAGGTGCCAGTTAGCCGTCTCCTCGTGACAAGTTCAATAGCGACTTTTGTCTAATGCCGTTGCATCACTTTTTTCTAACCTAGTGAACAGTTTAGACATTGGTCGATAATTAGTGATTTCTTGTTGGTTTACTACCTCTTAATCGATTAAGTTCTTTCTACCGTTATCTGGCGGGATAAAACGTAGTTGCTTTGCAACATAATCTGCTGGATTCGGTTCGCAGAACAGCGTTTAGCGCCACTCAGTGGGAGAGTCGTTGGGCGTGTTGATGAGCGTGGGCTATCCGTGCAGTAAAGCGACAGACTGATGGCTTTGGCTCGAAGGAAGGTTTAAAGCAAAAGCATCAGAAACTTACGTTTTCAACAAAATCTCAAAAATAAAAGATTTAAAGCCAAGTTTTTAAAGCGATTTTTAAAACGCTTTTTTTAAAGCATAGCTCTTAGGAACACAGCTCTTAGAAATGCAGCTGTTAGAAATACAGCTTTTAAGAGTATGAGTTTTAATAATATGGCTTTTAAAAACAAGGGCTTAATAAATTAGGGTTTAAAACAATGCACAAAATGACATTCAAAACACCTCTCGCCATTGCCATCGCCGCTGCCAGTTTTGGGCTGTGTGGCACTGCTAGCGCCGACACAACATTGGAAGAGCGATTTGCTCAGTTAGAAGCAAGAATTGCCGCTGCCGAACAGCGGGCGGAGGCTGCAGAGCGTCGCGCGGAGTTAGCTGAGCAGGGACATGCTGCACCATCGTCAAGTGCGCCCGCTACCAATGCTGATATTGAAGAACGCCTTGCCCGTGTAGAGCGCCAATCCAGCGGTGAAGAGGGATTCTCCTTTAATGTCTATGCGCGTTCCGGCCTGCTAATTGGTGAAGATGGCAAAAGCGCACCAGCTGGTCCTTATCTAACACCCGCGGGTGGCAATGGCGGTGCCGTTGGTCGTTTGGGCAACGAGCCGGATACATACTCTGAAGCCATTCTTAACTACCGCATGCAGTTTGATAACGGTGCAAAAGCCCGTTACACCACGATGTTGGCTGCTGGTACTAATTCCAGTAACGATTGGGTAGGTGACGATACCAACCTAAACGTGCGCCAGGTGTATGCCGAATTTAGTGACTTACCAAGCTTTACCGGCGCGTTTGAAAACGCTTCCATTTGGGCCGGTAAGCGTTTTGACCGCGATAACTTTGATATCCATTGGCTAGATAGCGATGTTGTCTTCCTCGCCGGTACCGGTGGCGGTATATACGACATGCAGCTAGCCGATAACTGGAAGAGTAACCTTTCAGTTTATGGCCGCAGCTTCAGCGACTATCCGCTCGTCAACCGTGAAAATCCCGGTTTAGATGGAGAAAATAGCGATACGGATAACCTCGTGTTGACCTCTAATAATTACTTCGGTAACTGGCAGGTCATGGTCAACGGCATGTCTGCTGCTGATAACGATGAGCGTGACATTGGCGTGGGCCAAACCGCGGCTGATACCGGCTGGCATACCATGGTGGCTTACCACGGCGACAGCTTCTTCGGCATGGGCGAGGGTAACTTTAAGGCCGCTGTACTGCACGGCCAAGGCTTAGGGGCCGAAGTTAAAGGGTTGGGTAGCAACGGCGACCTGACGGATGATGCGACCGCAACGCGGCTGGCGCTATACGGAACGACCTACATTGCACCGACGTGGCGTATTGCACCGTCGATACTGGCTGAAACCAGTGAAGATCGCTTCGCTAACGGTGACAGCTATGATTGGGCTACGCTAAACGTGCGTCTGGCCAATGAAATCAATCAGAATTTCGAAATGCAGTACGAAGCTAGCTATCAGTGGATGGATTTAGATCCACAGGGTTACAGTGACCGTAACGCAGTCGATGGTGACTATATGAAGTTCACTATCGCACCGACTTTCAAGCCCGAAGTAGGTGGTTTCTGGAAGCGTCCTGAGATCCGTCTATTCACGACTTACAGCGACTGGGACGAGAGCCTTAATAGCTACGGTGCCAGCTCTCTAGGTAGCGATGGATTTACTGGCGGTGAATTTACCTTTGGCATACAAAGCGAGGTATGGTTCTAAGCAGAGGTTTTAAGCAGAGATTCTAAGCGTAAGCCGCTGCTCGCTAGCGAAAACTGTTTCTCCAATGCTGATTGCCCGCGACGTGTCGCGGGCTTTTTGTTAGGTAAAAGCACTGATATCGGGAGGCGCTGATGTCGTTACTCCAAGAAAAGCTAAAGGCACCGCCGCTGCCGCTTAGTGTGGTGGCCCGGCCACGCCTTAATGACCATTTCGCCTTAAACGAGCGCACCCGCCTGCTGGTGCTGGCAGCGCCCTCGGGTTATGGCAAAACGACACTGCTGGCCGAACGGTTACCCGCGCTGGAGCAGGAGGCCGCTTGGCTACGATTGGATCAGCGTGATAATCAGCCAGCACGCTTTCTAACCTACTGGCGGGCAGCGTTGAACAAACTGTTCGATGACGCCTATGTGCTTTCGCCCATGGCTGACAATGCTGACTGCATCGAGCAGCTTGAGCGCTGGTTGGGAGAGTTACCCGAACAACGTTCCTCGTGCCGTTTCGTCGTTGATGAATTTGAACACGTGACCCATCCCGATATTTTGGCTGGCGTCGCTCACTGGCTGCGTCATCAGCCGCCTTGGTTGACCTTGACACTGGCGAGCCGCTCGCGCCCCGCGCTTGGTTTGGCGAGTTTGCGATTGAGAGGGGAGCTTGAAGAGATCGACCTTCATGGCTTGGCCTTTGACAGCGAAGAAGCACACACCTTGTGTGCCGAACAGCTAAGTTTTCCGCCCACCCGAGTAAGCCTTGAACGTGCGTTGCGTAGAAGCGGTGGCTGGATTGTAGCGCTTAATTGGCTGGTTGAGAGAACCACCACGCGTGCGGGATTTGATGCGCTGGTAGAGCGCTTAAGCGGTGCGCATCCTGATTTTGTCGCTTGGTTTGATGAACTGCTCGCTGCCGCGCTTCCTGCTGAAGAGCGAGAGTTAATGCTTCAGTTGGGAGTGTTAGAGCGCTTTTCGCCCGAGCTAATGGCGCGCCTTTTGGAAGGAGAGCGGTTAACTCAGCGCTTGGAAGCGTTTGAGCAAGCGGGGCTATTCATTGAACGCCCCGACCCGCATAGCCAGTGGTTTCGCTTTCAACGGCTGTTTGGCGAGTATCTTCGCCACCGCCGACACGAGCTTAATTTATCCACTCAGCGAAGGTTGCATCAGCGGGCAAGCCAGGCGTGGTTAGCACTAAATGATCCGGTCATGGCGCTACGCCAGGCAATTTTAGCCGAGGAGCCAGAGGATGTTGCCAGCTTATTGACCGCGCAGGGTCCTGCATTACTAGCCAGTGGAGCTTATGCGTTATTAGCGCAAGGCTTTGCGCTGCTGGGCGAACCGCGACTTTCAAAGTGTCCGGAGCATACGCTGCTCTATGGCTGGGTATCCCATGGGCAATTTCAGTTTGATGTCACGGCACGAGTGATCGGATGGATAGAGGCGCAGCTGGATGAGCCCGAATGGCAGGCATTGAGTGCTGAATTTGCCACATTGCGTGCCCAATTGGCGATTAACCATGGTGATGCTGAGCGTGCAGCGCCGCTGGCTGAGCAAGCGCTCGCGGAGCCTGCTCGCTATCTGGCGTCAACACCGCTAACCGCCACCGCTATTCTTAGTGAAGCACGCTTTGTTCTGGGCTATCTGGAAGAGTCGCTTCAGCGCGTTAGAGAAGTAGAGCGCCAAGCTCGTCAGCGCAACGATCATCAGCTGCTGCTGTGGTCATACTGTCATCAGTCTGAAACCCTGGTGGCTCAGGGACGCTTGCAGGCCGCCTACGATATTCAAGAGCGTGCCTTTGCGCATCTAGAGCGCGCCGAACTTGAACATTTACCGGTCGCGGAGTTTTTGTACCGCATTCGCAGCCAGGTGCTTTGGGAGTGGCATCGCTTAGACGAAGCCGAGCAGGCAGCGTTGAAAGGTATTGCGGTGTTAGACAATCAAGGTGAGCGCTGGACGCTGCAGTGCCATATTCAGCTCGCTAAAGTCGCCCAGAGCCGGGGAGACCAAGCGCAATGTGCCGACCACATTCGTAGGCTGCGTAAAATTCTCTCAGAAGGGGATTACCACATTGATTGGGTAGCCAATGCCCATGCAACGCTGTTGGCGTGGTGGCAATCGACACACGATATGGATGCGGTCGAGCGTTGGCGCCAAGAAGCGCCAGAACCACTTACCGAGCATGCCACCAATCACTTTTCCCAGTGCAACGTACGTAATCATGCCCGTGCATTAACACTATTGGGGCGCTATGAAGAGGCCCGCGAACTACTGGATGCCCTTGAAGACCATACCCAGCGGCTAGGATTAGTGACTGACGCGAATCGCAACCAGCTGTGCTTAGCGGCGGTGGCTTGGCATCAGGGGAAAACCACTCAGGCAAGTAACCATATACAGCAGGCACTCAGTTTAGCTTCCCGCACCGCATTGGTAGGCAGCTTTTTACGGATAGGCAAACCACTTGGGGAGCTGCTGTCGACGTTATTAGCAAGTAACAGCTTAGCCCCCCTTGAACAGGCTCGCGCGGAGCGGTTGTTGACCTTAGCTGGCCGCCAAAAAGATTTTGGCAGCGCTCGCCGCTTGATGCTGGACGAGACAGTCATTGCCAACATCGTGGCACGGCCCGATGTGCCTGAACTTATCCGTACGTCGCCACTGACGCGTCGAGAGTGGCAAATCTTGGGGCTGATTCATGCTGGGCTCTCTAATGAGCAGATCGCCGAACAGCTATCGGTGGCGCCCACCACCATCAAAACGCATATCCGCAGCCTTTATCAAAAACAGAATATTCGGCGGCGGGATGAAGCCATTGCGCTGGCGGGGCAATTATTGGCGCATATTCAAGGAGAATAAGAGGCGAGTAAACAGTGCTTATGGGCGGCGGTGGCGGCTACTCCTAACACCTACTCCTAATACCTACGCCCACTGCTACCTCTAGGGGAGGATTTTATCTTTTGATCAACGCTGCATCATGCCAATCAACAGGAAATGATAAGGACAATATAATGATGCAGGCATCTTCTACTTCCCACTACGTTGGCAGCCAAGGCGCTGACTGGTGGCGCGGCGCAGTGATTTACCAAATTTACCCGCGCAGCTTTATGGATAGCGACGGCAAGGGCGGCCAGCGCGATGGGATTGGTGACTTAAAAGGGCTGATCGATAAGCTGGATTATATTGCCTCGCTAAACGTCGATGCCATTTGGCTGTCGCCGTTTTTCACCTCGCCCATGAAAGACTTCGGCTACGATATTAGCGATTACCGTGGTGTTGACCCGATGTTTGGCACCCTGGAAGATTTTGATCGCCTGGTTGAAGCTGCCCATGCCAGAGGGCTGAAGGTGACGATTGACCAGGTGATGTCGCACACTTCTGACCAACACGCCTGGTTTGAAGAGAGCCGCAAAAGTCGTGATAACCCGAAAGCAGACTGGTATGTCTGGGCCGACCCCAAACCTGATGGTGCGCCACCGACCAACTGGCAGTCGGTGTTTGGTGGTAGCGCCTGGCAGTGGGATACGCGCCGTTGCCAGTACTATCTGCATAACTTCCTGGCCAGTCAGCCGGATCTCAATTTCCGCACTCCCGCCGTGGTGGATGCCATATTGGAAGAAGCGCGCTTTTGGCTGGAGCGGGGCGTCGACGGATTCCGTCTGGATGCAGTGAACTTCTGCACCCACGGCGAGCTCAAGGATAATCCTCCGCGCGCAGCAGTAACCGAAAGCTTTTTAGGTGTTCGCCCGGACAACCCTTATGGCTACCAGCTGCATCAGCACGATAAAACCCAGCCGGAAAACGTGGTGTTTTTAGAGCGCCTGCGCGGCCTGCTCGATGAGTATCCTGGCTCGACGAGTGTCGGAGAAGTTGGTGACGATGACGCCCTGGGCGTGATGGCGGAATACTCCCAAGGCGGCAATCGCCTGCACATGTGCTACTCCTTTAACCTGCTGACCGACAAAGCCGACCCTGGTTATTTGCATAAAACGCTCACCGAAATGGAGGCGCGGATTGGCGACGGCTGGCCCTGTTGGGCACTAGGAAATCACGATGTCACCCGCCTTGCTACCCGCTGGCAGGCTGAAGGACAACTGGATAAGCTGCGACTTTATATGGTGTTTTTGCTTACCCAGCGGGGCAGTGTGTGCCTTTACCAAGGTGAAGAACTTGGCTTGCCAGAAGCCGAACTGACGTTTGAGCAGTTGGTTGACCCGGCGGGCATCACCTTTTGGCCTGCCTATAAAGGTCGCGATGGTTGCCGAACGCCACACCCTTGGCAAGCTGACGCGCGACACGCTGGCTTTAGCGATGTCACGCCCTGGCTGCCAGTGCCCGATTCGCACGCCAGTCTCGCCGTTGATCAGCAAGATAACGATGCCAGTTCGTTGCTCAATGCCTACCGTGAGTTTTTAGCGTTTCGCCGCACCTTGCCAGCGCTAGTAAAAGGCGAAGTGCGCTATCACGCCGTGCATGATGAGGTGCTCTGTTTAGAGCGTACCTATCAACACTCACGTCTGCTGATTGCGCTGAATTTTAGCGACCAAACCGTCACTCGCGTGGCGCCTAAAAGCGCTGAATCACTGAAGGGTTCGCCTGCTTGGCTAAACGGCGAGTGGCAGGGTGGGCAACTACGGCTACCACCTTACGGCGTGGCGATTGCCTGCTGCCCACAGTCCGAGGAGGATGCACCATGGGACGTTTAACGCTTAGCGGTATTGGTAAATCCTTTGACGGTGTGGAAATCTCTCGGGATATCGATCTTACGATAGAAGATGGCGAGTTTGTGGTCTTCGTAGGCCCCTCTGGCTGCGGAAAATCCACCTTGCTACGTATGATCGCAGGCCTGGAAGATATCACCGAAGGTGATATGCAGCTTGATGGTCAGCGGATCAATGAGATTCCGCCCCAGGAGCGGGATATCGGCATGGTGTTCCAATCCTATGCGCTTTACCCGCACATGAGTGTGGCGGAAAACATGGCCTTTGGCTTAAAGCTGGCGCGCACTGATAAAGCCGAGATTCGCCGTCGCGTTCAGCATGCCGCTGACATGTTGCACTTGACTGAACTGCTGGAACGCAAACCTAAAGATCTTTCAGGTGGCCAGCGTCAGCGGGTAGCGATTGGCCGTACCTTGGTAAAAGAGCCCGCGGTTTTTTTGTTCGATGAGCCGCTTTCTAACCTGGATGCCGCGCTGCGGGTGGATATGCGGGTGCAAATTGCGGCGCTGCATAAGCGCCTGAATGCCACCATGATCTACGTGACCCACGATCAAGTGGAAGCGATGACGCTGGCTGACCGTATTGTGCTGCTTTCCCGTGGCCGTATCGCCCAGGTCGGCGCGCCGCTGTCGCTCTATCACTTCCCTAAGACCCTTGAAGTGGCCGAGTTTATCGGCTCGCCGCGGATTAATACCTTTCCCGTCACGGTGGTAGATCCAGGCGAGCGTCAAACAGTCGTGCGTCTGCATAGCGGTGATACGCTGACAGTGGCGGTCAATGGCAAGCACCTTCAGTCAGGGGATAGCGCAACGCTTGGGCTGCGGGCAGAAGATTTTGTCGCAGCCGAACAGGCAGAAGCCACACTGAATGCGACCTTAATGGTGGCGGAAAAGCTGGGTTACGAAACGCTGGCGCATTGGCAGGTAGCAGGTATTAGCGTTCCGCTCACCCAGCGTTTAGATGGTTTGACCCACCTGCAAGAGGGACAAACGGTGCGTTTGGGGCTTGCAGGCCAGCATTGCCACCTGTTTGATCACAGTGGCAATGCCTGCCCCCGGCAGGTTGCAGTAGATGGTGTTAGCCAATAATTAATCAGCTGATTTATATACATAAAAAGCGCCTCAAATTTTTTAGGCGCTTTTTTCTTAATTATTTTCTATAAAGAGTGCATCCAAAACGTCTCCTCGTGTGTATCCCCTATACAGCCACACTTTGTAGTGGTTGATACAAAACCCAAGGAGACTGAAATGACTATCCAACCTCTTACGCGTGCAGCACTCGCCGCTACCTTGATTGCATCCTTCAGTCACGTTGCGCTGGCCGATATGACGCCTGCCGACGTTCAAGTGCCCGATGGCAATACCGTCGCTCTGGAAACAGTGGGTGTGGGTGCGATTACCTACATGTGCGAAGCTAAAGGTGACGGTACTATGGGCTGGGTATTCAAAGGCCCCCACGCTGCGCTGAACGACAGTAATGGTGCTCAAGTTGGCAGCTACTATGGCCCGCCTGCTACTTGGGAAGCGTTGGATGGCTCCAAAGTTACCGGCACTCAGTTGGCAACTGCCGCGAATGGTGATGGCAATATCCCGTTGCAGCTCGTTGAAGCCAATCCTGCGGAAGGTGAGGGCGCAATGACTGGCGTTAGCTACATTCAACGCCTGAACACTCAAGGTGGTGTCGCACCCGATGTGGCTTGCGATGATGGCCATGACGGTGCCACTGCAGTCGTCACCTATCAAGCAGATTATATTTTCTGGACAGCTAACTAAGTCCTTTTATTGCTTAGTGGTAAGTAACACTTTTGCTAAGCAATGTTTTTCTCAAGAAACACATCTAAGTAAGGCTAGAGGCTCGTCTCGCGAGTCTCTAGCCGCTATGCTAGCCAAAAGAGCGGCGATAACAGTAGTGGCGACTGTATCGGCGCGTCACCAGGGAGCTAGCAAGTGTCTGATATAGGCGTGTCTACGATAGCTAACGACTTCGATTATGCTGATGCACTTGCCCGCTGCGCGCGTGGTGAGCAAGCGGCGCTACATCAGCTTTATCGTCAAGAGGGTGCCAGACTGCTTGGCGTTGTCATGCGCATTGTGAAAGACCGCGGCATGGCTGAGGACATTGTCCACGATGCTTGCCTGAACATCTGGCAGCGAGCCGATAGTTTCGACCCCGAACGGGGCTCTGCGCGTACCTGGATATTCAGTATTGCCCGCCACTTAGCATTAAACGCTATTCGCCAGCGCGACCGAGAAATCAGGGTGGATATCAACGACCCAGGCGAGCTAGCCGATGATGATACCTATCAACAGTCATTATCGACAACGGCGGAAGCCTTTGACTGGCAGACTGGCCAACAGATGGATGAGTGCTTGCAGCAATTGGAAACCGAGCGCCGCAACTGTGTGCTACATGCCTACGTGGATGGGTTAAGTCATGCCGAGATTTCTGCACACACTGGCGCGCCGCTAGGCACTGTTAAAGCCTGGATTAAGCGAAGTTTGCTTCGCCTGCGGGAGTGTATGTCATGATGCGTTCAAACGAAAATGATGACCTTTATGCACTTGCAGGGGAGTACGTATTGGGTTCGTTACCCATCGCTGAGCGAGAAGCCTTTGAGGCACGTTTAGCCAACGACTCAAAATTACAGACCATCGTGGCTGACTGGGAAGAGCAGTTTTTCCCCTACACCGCGATCGTTGATCCTGTTACCCCATCAGATTATTTATGGCCGCGTATAGAGCGCAGCATGCACGCCGCATCGAAAAGATCAGCAGGTGTTCCTAGGGCGGCACCAACGCCACGCCGTTTGGTGCACAGCTTACCATTTTGGCGCGCCGCTACCGGCCTTGGTTTGGCTGCCGCGGTGACCATGGGCGTGATATTGACCAATGTCTCTACTGCACCAACAACGCCGGAATATATGGTGGTGCTGTTAGCGCCGCAAACTCAATCAGCCGGGTGGGTCGTACAGGCCGCCAACCGCCAGGAAATTCAACTGATTCCGTTAGGCGCTTTTGAAGTGCCCGAAGGCAAAGCACTGGAGTTCTGGACCAAGGCGGATGATTGGCAAGCGCCGGTTTCACTTGGCCTAGTAGAGCCAGGACAACCGTTGCGCCTGCGTTTAGACCAGTTACCGCCGCTTGAGAATAACCAGCTGTTTGAACTCACGCTAGAAGAGGACACTGGTTCGCCCACCGGTTTACCAACGGGCCCGATTGAGTTTATCGGCCGCGCGGTGGAGATTTAGCCAGCTTTTAAAAAACCGGCCCCATCAATAGAGCCGGTGACGAGCAAGTTGCTCAAGCGAGGAAGCGGGAGTGGTGTACTGAGTAGTTAAATCCAGGAAGTTAGCCTTTGACGCCCCCAGCGGTTAATCCGCCAATAATCCAGCGCTGACAGATCAAGAACGCGACGGTAATGGGCAGGCCGGAAAGCACTGCAGCGGCGGCAAAGTTACCCCAGCGCTGGTTGTGATCGGCAAGGTATTGTTGAGCACCTACCGCCAGGGTGAGCTTGTGCTCATCTACCAGCAGAACTGAGGCCATGGGGTACTCCATGATGCTCATCACAAAAGCCAGAATGAAAACCACCATCAAAATGGGAATCGACAGCGGCAGCAGAATGTAGCGGAACGCTTGCCAAGTGCTGGCACCATCGAC
Source organism: Halomonas sp. 3F2F (assembly GCF_014897805.1). Classification (NCBI taxonomy): domain Bacteria; kingdom Pseudomonadati; phylum Pseudomonadota; class Gammaproteobacteria; order Oceanospirillales; family Halomonadaceae; genus Halomonas; species Halomonas sp. 3F2F. The sequence goes on along the minus strand of NZ_JABUZE010000146.1, from coordinate 6,813 downwards.
CATAGCCGCTTCTTCCAACGAGCCATCAATCGACTCAAAGTAGCCTTTAATGGTCCAGATATGCAGCGCGACTGCGCCCAGTGATGCCACGATCAACGCGCCGTGGGTGTTGATGCCTAACCAGCCAACAAACTGCCCCAGTCGATCAAACAGGGCGTAGAGCGCCACAAGCGACAGTACGGCTGGGAACATCTGGAAAATCAGCATACCTTTCAAAAGCGGTTCTTTGCCTTTAAAGCGCATGCGTGCGAAGGCGTAAGCGCTCGTCGTCGCTAACATTAGAATCAGCACCGAAGAAACTACTGCCACTTTTATTGAGTTCCAAAGCCACAGCAGCACAGGGAAGGGTGGCTGTACAATACTGCCATCTGGGCGTTCCCAGGGAATTCCCAGTGCTAGTGACCAGTGTTCCAACGAGAAATTATTGGGAATTAAGCTGCCAGAGGCAAAGTTACCCTCGCGAAATGAGATTGAAATCACCAACAGTAGCGGGAAGACAATCAGCGAAACAAAGCAGATCAGTGCAAGGTGAGCGCCCAAGCGGCGCGCGCCCACAGAACGCGGTTGAACCATGGCCATGAGTAACCTCCTAAACCTTAACCTTGGAAAGGCGCAAATTAAGCAACGACATACCCGCGACCAAGAGGAAAATGAGCGTTGCGATGGCGGCTGCCAGCCCAAAGTTCTGTCCAGCATCCTGGAAGGCAATGCGGTAGGTGTAGCTGACCAATAGATCGGTGGTGCCTGCTGGGGTGCTGGCGCCCAAAATGTCGGGGTTGCCGCCCGTTAATAGCGCAATTAGCACAAAGTTATTGAAGTTAAATGCAAAGGCGGCAATCAATAGTGGTGTTAGCGGTTTAATGATCAGCGGCAGGGTAATCTTGAACAGGTTGGTAATAGGGCCTCCGCCATCTACCGCCGAGGCTTCGTAGAGATCTTGGGGGATGGCTTGGATTAGCCCCATGCATAGCAGCAACATATAGGGGTAGCCCAACCACGTATTAACAATCAGCAGCATGGAACGCGCTAACCACGGGTCGGTAAACCACTCTGGGCGAACACCAAACAGCGTGTCCAGAATCATGTTTACTTCACCGAAGTGTTGGTTAAACATGCCTTTAAAAATCAGGATGGAGATAAAGGCGGGCACGGCGTAGGGCAGAATTAACAGCGTGCGATAAACGGCTTTGCCCTTGAGTTGGTCCCACTGCAATAGTGACGCCAGCACAAAGCCAACGGCCAGGGTGAAGACCACCGTCAGTGCGGCAAACACAAAGGTCCACACAAAGATCTGCATGAAGGGACCGCGAATATCGGGATCGGTGAATATCTTCGTATAGTTGGTAAACCCTACATTGACTGGCCATCCCGGCGTGATTCTTTCGCCGTTATCAGCGACAAAAAATCCGCTAGCGGGGTCGGGGGTAAGAACGCGGTCATCGCGGCGATCATAAAGCGAGCCGTCTTCACGAGCTTCATAGCGATCTACCATAGGGGCAAACTGGCGTAACCCTGCCATACGCAGCTCCGCGCCATCCGGTGTCAGCAGCCTAAGCCCTTGCAGAGAATCACGTGCCTGGATAATAGCGCGCATTCCCAGTGGCTCTTGGGCAGGCGAAGCGTCTACTGCCTGAATGCCTATTTGGCGGGGTTCATGGTTGGCGAAGTTGAGCGGTGAAGAAACGAAACGCTGGGTCGTGTCTGCCTCACTGTTTTCCAGGTATAAGCGGACAAGCTCACCTTCTTGGTAAAGCGTTAACTCAAACGCGTTGCCTTCCTGTTGATAGGTTTGGCTCATCAGCTGGCCGCGCACGCGCTCTTCCGATAGCAGGTTGCTTGAGCTGTAATTACTAAAGCTAATGCCGATGGTGTAAAGCAGCGGGAAAATAACAAATACGCCGAGCCCCGCTACGGCAGGAAAAATATACCGGTGGCTCATTAACGTACGTTTGGTAAACACCACGCCTAGCGAGGCGCCCAGCACTAGAAAGAGCAGCGCAAACATCCACTGGCCGTTAAGGTGGAAGGCGACTACCAGCCATAACAGCGCGATTACCAAGGTGGCAATGACGCAGCGAAGTGCCCAGCGGGTGTAGCGTTCGGTGAGATGGCGAGAACGGTGACGGGGAAGGCCACGAGAGGCGTTAGTGGTATACATAGTGACATCCTGAAAGCTGCCCGGTGGCATTTTGGCTACCGGGCAGAAGGGCAGAAAAAGCTTACTGGCGCATACGCCGCGCAGCGGCATCCAGCGCTTCTTGGGGCGATTGACGTCCACTGCCGATGTTTTGAAGGGCGGGCTCCATGGCTGCCCAGAAAGCACCCATTTCAGGAATATTTGGCATGGGCATACCGACTTCAGCATTTTCAAGCGTCGCGGCAATGTTAGGGTTATCAGCAAGTTCAGCCTGATAATCGATATGGGCGACCGCTCCCAGTGACCCGTCGCTGTTGAATGTGTGCATGCCCTCTTCGCTAAGCAGGTAGTTTTCTAAAAACTCCACGGCGAGAAAATCATTGGGTGTGGCGGAGTTAATCATTGCCGTCATCACGCCAAACATGGGTTTAGCACGTTCATCACCCACTTTCGGCAGTAGCGCGACGCCGTAGTCAATTCCGCTACGCTCAAGGTTCGGCCAGGCCCATGGGCCGCTAATCATGGTAGCCACTTCGCCCTGGTTAAAGCGGGTATCCATCAAGTTGTAATCAGTGCCTCGGGGTAATACATCACTTTCAATTAGCTCAACCAACAGTTCTGCCCCTTGTAGGGCACCTTCGTTGTTAACGCCTATATCGCTGACGTCATAGCCGCTGTCAGTCTGCTTGAAAGGGTAGCCGCCGTTGGCCGCTAGTAAGGTCCAACCGTAATACGGCTCGCTGTAATCAAATAAGATGGCCTTTTTGCCGTCTTGAGAGAGCGTTTCGTCAAGCTTCATCAGCTCGGCAAAACTTTCTGGCGGTGTTTCTACCAGGGCTTTGTTATAAATGAGGCCCAGTGACTCTACCGATATCGGGTAGCCGTAGGTTTCACCATTCCACAGCGCAGCTTCCCAGGTGAAGTCGTAAAACGCTTCACGGAAGCTGTCACTTGGGGCGACTTGTTTCAATAAACCACTTTGTGCCCACTCACCCATGCGGTCGTGAGCCCAGATGACGATGTCTGGCCCTTGGCCACTTCCCGCCGCCTGCTGAAAGCGGTCGGTAAGGTTATCGGGAAATACCACCTCAACCTCGATGCCTGTTTCTTCACGAAACTGCTCGGCAACCTCACGAATGCCTTCTTGACCTTTATTATCACCCATCCAGATAGTCAGGCGATCGTCCTCAAACGCAACGGCGGGAAGGGCGACACTGGCAGCCAGCGTCGCGGTTAGAAGCGGCATCATGATGGGGCGAGACGTAGCCATAATGTAAATACCTCACTGTTGTTGTCGTAGAGTGCTGCGAGCATATTGATGAGCAGCGCTTTAGTCAGTGCCAGCGTCGCCAATTACGCTCAACGTCACCTCATCCTCAGGGGGCGTAGCGATGGCGTATCCAAGGGGCGTAGAGTGGAATAAAAGGTAACAATAAAGCGGTATAACGTTGGGTGTCTGCATCGGTGCTGATCAGAGATGGCACTGCTCAAAGAGAGAGGTAAATAACGTTAAAAGACGTAAATGGGGAGGCAATACTATTTTTTTGTAGTAAAATTACATGTAATGTTGCGTATAATGCCCGATATCAGATAGATTTTAGGTAATCTAACTACATTAGATCATCTAATTATAAATAGGAGCTGAGATGAGCCAGTCACAATCCCCGCTGGGCGATCAGAAGCACGCTATTGATTTAGCGCTGTTTGGGGCGCTGGGCGATCTTGCAATGCGCAAGCTGTTTCCTGCGCTTTATCACCTTGACCGTGAGGGCTTAATGCCCGAAAGCACACGGATTATGGGGCTGGCACGTCAAGCGCATGACACCGCTGCATTCCGTCAATTGGTAAGCGGCGCGCTGCAAAAGCGGCTGAAAAAAGATGAGCAGGATAAAGAGAGTCTCGAGCGTTTTCTAAATCGGCTTGACTATTGCCAGCTGGATTTCAAAAAAGCTGAGGGTTTCGAGCAAATACGTGAATGGCGCGAAGGCTCTGATCGCCCCATGGTGGTTTATTTATCCGTTGGCGCCATGATCTACGGCGATATTTGCCGCAACCTTGAGGCGAGTGGCAGCCTGGATGAGCAAACGCGGGTTATCGTTGAGAAGCCCATCGGCTACGATCTAGTGTCATCAGAAGAAGTTAACGACGCTATTGGGGCTGTTTTTCCTGAGTCGCGCATTTACCGTATTGACCACTATTTAGGTAAAGAAACGGTACAGAACCTGATTGCGCTGCGCTTTGCTAACCCGTTATTCGGGACGCAATGGAATCAGAACCATATTTCCCATGTAGAAATTACCGTTGCAGAAAAAGTCGGCATTGAAGGACGCTGGGGCTACTTCGATGATGCCGGGCAGCTTCGCGATATGGTGCAAAACCACTTGCTCCAATTGCTATGCTTGATTGCCATGGACCCGCCTTCCAACCTGGATGCCGACGCGATTCGTGATGAGAAAGTAAAAGTGCTTAAAGCCCTAAAGCCGTTTACCGGTGAAGCGCTGGGGCGTGATGTAGTACGTGGGCAATATACCGCGGGCACCAATGATGGTCAGCCGGTACCCGGCTACCTGGAAGAAGAAGGGGCGAATACCCAGAGCCAGACCGAAACCTTTGTGGCAATGAAAACAGAGGTTTCAAATTGGCGCTGGGCGGGTGTGCCGTTCTACCTGCGTACCGGTAAGCGCATGCCTGAAAAACTGTCCCAAATCGTGATCCACTTCCGCCAGCAGCCGCACTACATTTTTGATCCTGATCAGCGGGGGATTGCGTCTAACAAGCTGATCATTCGCCTGCAGCCGGATGAAGGGATCGCGCTTCAAGTGCTCACCAAAGACAGCGGTTTGCATAAAGGCATGCGTCTGCGTCCTGGTCCGTTGCACCTGGACTTTAACAGCGCGTTCCCCAAATCACGTATCCCAGATGCCTATGAGCGCTTGCTACTGGAAGTCATGAAAGGCCAACAGTATCTGTTCGTGCGCCGAGACGAAGTTGAGCACGCTTGGCGTTGGTGCGACCAACTCATCGACGGTTGGAAAGCCCGCGAAACCCCGCCGCGCCGTTATCCGGCAGGCTCTTGGGGGCCAGTCGCCTCCATCGCCATGATTACCCAAGATGGCCGCAGTTGGTACGAGGACTATTAATATGAGCGAAGCACGTCAAGCGCTAGCACAACAGCTGGCAGAAGCGGTCTTCCAGGCATTGGCCGAAGACTTGAGCCGCCAAGAGCGCGCGCTACTAGTCGTCTCGGGTGGCTCTACGCCGGTGCCATTTTTTAAAGCTCTGGCAGCCAAACCGCTGCCTTGGGAGCGCATTGATATCACGTTGGCCGACGAGCGCTGGGTGGATGAGGAAAGTAGCGATAGCAATGCCAAGCTGGTGCGCGAAAACCTGCTTCAAGGAGCGGCTGCGAACGCCAACTTCGTACCGCTAACCTCGGATGCCTCGACGCCGGAAGAAGGGGTTGATGAGGTTGCCAAACGCACGGCATCTCTGCCTTGGCCCGCCAGCGTTGTGATCTTGGGAATGGGCGGCGATGGCCATACGGCGTCGCTGTTCCCTGACAGTCTAGAACTAGGTTTAGCGCTCTCTACCGATGAGCCGCTTGTCGCTGTACGCACGCCTAGTCAGCCGCAGCCGCGTATTACCTTCTCGGCAGATCGCCTGCATCAGGCGCATCGACATATTTTACATATTACTGGCGATGATAAGCGCAGCGTATTGGCAAACGCCATGAATGGTGATGATGTCCGTAAGCTACCTATTCGCGCGTTTTTATCTTGCCCGTTAGCGATCTACTGGGCGCCGTAACGCCTGGGCTTTCGCCAATAAACGTTTGCCAGTAACACCTGCTTGGAGACTCACTGATGACAATCGATAAACAGCTACCCTCAACGCGCACTGCCGAGCTTGACAGCATCTGCTTAAAGGCCGAGGTCATTCCGGTGATTACCGTTGAGCGTCTTGAAGATGCGGTACCGCTAGGTCGCGCCTTGGTTGAAGGTGGCTTAAGCGTGTTGGAAATTACCTTGCGTACCGACTGCGCGCTGGAAGCAATTAAACGCATGAAAGAAGCGCTGCCGGGAGCCAGCATCGGTGTAGGTACCGTGTTAACGCCCGCGCAATACCGCCAAGCTGAACAGGTGGGCGCAGATTTTGTGGTGACCCCTGGCGCGACAGAAGCACTTTATCGCTATGGCGTAGAGAGCCCGGTGCCAATGTTGCCCGGCGTATCAACGATCTCTGAATTGATGACAGGCTGGCAGTACGGCTATCGCCGCTTCAAGTTTTTCCCGGCTGAGTCCAGCGGTGGTGCCAAAGCCATTAAAGCCTTTGGTGCGCCGATTCCCGAAGCACGCTTTTGCCCAACCGGCGGTATCACGGTTGATAACGCTGAAACCTACCTGTCACTACCCAATGTTATGTGTGTAGGCGGTTCTTGGCTAACACCGAAAGCCATGGTTGAAGCAGAGGATTGGGACGGTATTCGCGAGCTGGCCCGTCAGGCCGCTGAGCGTTTTCACCACTAACGAATACGATGTAAATCGACACGAGCACTCTCGTTACTTGCCTCACTGATATCGGGTCGTGTGGGTAAGTCATTTGCCCGAGCATATTGCCATGCTCGGGCTTTTTTATGGTGCGCCAGGCATGGCGCGCAGCGCCTTAACAGGCGCTAT